>SPCK01000372.1 GCA_004525355.1 Spirochaetales bacterium | reverse complement strand
GTCGGGCCCTCGGGTCTCTCGGACAGGCGCGCCTGAACGACTATCTCGCCGTTCCGGGTGAATTTGACTGCGTTCTTGAACAAGTTGACCACGATCTGCCGCAGGCGCCCGGGATCGCCCCGAACCACTCGCGGAAGGGCATCCTCCACGTCCAGCAGGACTTCCAGGCCCTTCTTGTGGGCATCGAGAATGATCATCTCGACGGATTGCCGAAGCAGATCCCGCAGGTCGAAATCCGCCGTTTCCAGGTCCAGCTTGCCCGCTTCGATCTTGGAGAAATCGAGAATGTCGTTGATGAGCCCCAGGAGTACATCGGCGGAAAACCGGACCGTTCGGATATAATCCATCTGTTCCTTGTCCAGCGTCGTGTCGACGAGCAGTTCCGTCATGCCCAGGATCGTCTGGATGGGAGTCCGTATCTCGTGGCTCATGTTGGCCAGGAACTGGCTTTTGGTCAGGGTCGCCTTCTCGGCTTCTTCCTTGGCGGATACCAGGTCCCTCTCGCGCAGTTTTTGGTCGGTGACATCCTGGAACGAGCACCATATCCAGCGATCGGTGCGCTCGTGGCCGTCGGTGCGCAGCGGCGACAGGCTAGTCCGGAGCCACAGGCGCTTGCCCGAGGAACTGCGCACGCCGCTTTCAACGGTGGCGGCGCCCATCTTGCCGAGCAGTATCTCAGTCACATAGTAGGAATACTGGAACGAGTCACGTTCCTGGAGCCAATCGAACAGGGGTACCGACAGCTTGTCCGGCACGAATCCAGCCAGCTCAAGGAAGAGTTCCTCGAAAGACTCGTTCCAGAGGGCGGGGATGCCTTGCTCGTTGAGGACTATGATCGGTTGGCGAACCTGTTCGAAAGCTGCCTGGTATATCCGGTCGGGTAGAGCCAATCGATGCCTCCGGCTTGGTCTAGAAATTGGCCTTCAGGATTTCCAATGTCTTCCTGAGAATATTATCGGGATGGAGCGGTTTTATAAGATAGCTTTTGACGCCTGCCTGGAACGCGCGGACCACCGATTCCCGCTGGGTTACCGCAGTGAGTACGATGATGGGCATCTCGAGGTCCTGGGCGTGCAGTTCCGTGAGCACACCAAATCCGTCCACCTGAGGCATACGCAGATCCAGGAAGACCAGGTCGAAAACGCGCTCGCGCACGGCGTCCAGGAATTCTCTGCCGTTACCGAAGCTGGTCACCTTGGCGTTAATCGATCCGAAGGTGGTCTTGAGCAGTTCCTGGATCACGAAGTCGTCGTCCACCACGGCTATATCCAGGCCGCTTCCCATCTGCCTCACCATCTCCTGATCGAATTCGACTTTCTTGTTCTCGGTTTCGAAATGCATGGTCACGGCCTCGGATCCCGACGATGAGCGCTGGGGTGTCAGGATTCGTGCTGTGATGATGGCGGCTTTGTCTTCGGGTGCGTCGGCCGCGTGCGCTGCCTCGGCGACCAAGCCTTCCAGCGCGTAGTCGAGCGCAGATACGACCTCAAGCTCGGAAAATTCCGGACGCCCAGCCACGAATTCGCGAATGAAACTCGATCTGGTCAGGATTTTGATATGGCGCGCCTTGGCTCCAGACGCCGAAACAACCGTTTCCAGCAGGAATTCCAGGTTCGGGCCGTCCACGAAAGACAGTTCCATGTCCGCGAGCATCAGAAGGATGCGCGGTTTCTGGATGCCGTAGAGATCCAGGAGTTCCCGAATCTTGAATCGCAGGAGGTCGACCTTCTCCCTGTTGATCCCGCGCGCGATCTCGATGAATACGATATTGTCGTTCACGTGGGCCTCGATGAGGCAGGGCGTGGCGTCCATCTCGAAGCGGGCACCGGTTATCTCCGCCATGATCTGGTAGAATGAATCCATCTTGATCGGTTTCATGAACACTTTGCGTATATTGAAGCGCACCAGTTCTAGCAGGTGGTTCTTGTCGATCTTCTGCGCGGTCAGGATGACCGGTATTGCCGCTGTATTCGGGTTGCGCGACTTCTCTTCCAGCACCTCGGTACAGCTCTTGCGCGTCAGGTGGTAATCCATGACGATCAGGTCTGGCGGGTCGTTTCGCATCTTGGCTATGCCGTCCAGGCCGTTGATGGCCGTCGTTACCGAGAGGCCGGTCCGCCCGAGTCGGGATTTCAGGTAGTCGCGGAACAGATCGGATTCGTCAATTACCAGTACACTTTTCTTGGGCATGATCGTCTCCCTATCCGTTCGTCATGGTCAGGGGTTGCCCCGTCGCGTCGATCGCGTCCCGGTACAAGCTGCCTTCCGGGTCCACCGTGCTTCGCGATGCGACCGCCACCTCGGTCGGCAGGTGGACGAATTCGTTGTTCACCATGCCGATCAGGACGCGCGTCTTGCCGGCCATGGCGGCGTGCACCGCGTTGGTGCCGAGTCGTTCGCAATACACCGAGTCTACCGGGCTGGCCGGGGCGCTACGGATCATGTAACTCGGGTCTATGTATTTCAGGTTTATCTCCATGCCCGTGGTCTTGAAGTGTTGATTTATGGCGTCGCGCAGGAAGGTGCCGATATCGGCGAGTTTCCTGTTGCCCGACGCATCCACGCCGCCCACGGCCTGCATCAGTTCCTGGCCGGCGCCTTCCGCCACCACAATGACCGCGTGGTTTCGACGCTGCAACCTGGCTTCGAGATTAGCCAGGAGGCCATCGGGGCCGTCCAGGTTGAAACGAACCTCGGGAATGAGCACGAAGTTTGCCTCGTGGGTAGCCAAGGCAGTATGAACGGCGATAAATCCCGAGTCCCTGCCCATCAGCTTGACCAGCCCGATGCCGTTTATTGACGAGTGTGCCTCCGCGTGCGCCGCGCTGACGGCTTCGGATGCCTTTTCCACTGCGGTTTCGAAGCCGAACGATCGATCCAGGAACAGGAAATCATTGTCTATGGTCTTTGGGATTCCCACGACGGCAACCTTGAGCCTTCGACGTTCCAGTTCATCCGACAATGC
>SPCK01000369.1 GCA_004525355.1 Spirochaetales bacterium | reverse complement strand
TTTCTTGAGGGCAAGCGAAAAACCGAACCCCGCGACCGCCGCCAGCGTGGCGCTTCCCAAGCCCAAAAGCAGCGAGTTCAACGCGGCCGTGCCGAAGGCCGGGTTGGAAAACAGCGACGCGTAGTTTCCGAGTCCGACGCCTCCCGCGCCATACGCGCGCCCCTTGACCACGAAGGACTCGACGAGCACCGCGCCGAGGGGACCCAGGAAAAACACGACCACGATAAAGCCGTAAGCCAGGGCGCCAGCGAGACCCAGGCGAGTCCTGAATCCAGTCGGCACGACTCCGCGGACAACATCCCTGCGGATACCGGAAGCCTTTCGCTCGACCTTGGCGTAGATGAACAGGACGGCCAGGGCGACCGCGCTTTCTACCAGGGCGAAGGCGGACGCGAGTTCCCGGTCGAATTCAAAGCGTGCGGCCCTGTACAGCTCAACCTCAGGCGTCCCGACGCCCGGGCCGCCGAACAGGAGCACGATCACGAAGCTGAAAAAGCACATCAGGAAGACCAGGGACAGAGCTGCCCCGATTGCCGGCAACAGTGAAGGCAGGGTAACGGTAAAGAACACGCGCGGGTTCTTCGCGCCCAGCAATCGTGCCGCTTCCTCATGGCTTGGGGGAACCCCGGCCCATGCGTCGCCGACCATGCGCATCACCAGAGGGAAATTATAGAAACCGTGAGCCATGACGATGCCGGCGAAGGAGTACAGGAAGTCCAGGGGCGGCGTCTCCAGCCCGAACAGGTTCATGAGAGCCCGATTCAGGAAGCCTTCCCGACCGTAGTACAGGACAAAGCCTATTGCCACGATGAGGGGAGGTACGCAGAAGGGCACGGCGCTCATGGCAGAAAGAATGCGTTTGCCCGGAAAGCGCCGCTTCGCAAGCAGATAGGCCCCCGGAAGCCCGAGCGCCAGGGCCAACAGTGAACTGGCAAGCGCCTGACCAAGCCCAAAACCGAACGAGCGCAGGAAGCGGGGCTCGGCCAGGGCTCGAGACAGGTTCGCAATCGGACCGATCCCGCGAAATAGAGGCAGGAAGGCGGCCGCCAGCGGTACGGCAACGATCAGCGCGAGGGCCGGGAACAATGCGGCTTTCAAGGCGATCGAGATCCGGGCAATGGGTGAACACCTCCCCCCTGCACAGTGCATCTACTTGAGCGCGTCCAAGGCTTGGCGGTCAGCACCTTCGAGTGTCGACGGGTCGATCAGCAGGTTTTTGTCCGGTTTGGGCGCGTAGTCAAAGGACGGGGGCAGCGGCGTGTCCGGCAGGATGGGATACATCCAGTTGGACAGCGGCACGGCCTGCTGGAATGTATCGCTCAGGAGAAAGTCGATAAAGGCACGCGCCTGCTTGACGTGCTTGCTTCCCTTGATGATGCCGGCGCCCTCGATTTGAACCGGATGCCCTTCGGGAAAGATCAGCGCACGATATCGACCGGGCGTCTCGTATTCCGCGTGGTAGGCGGGGCTGGTCGTATAGGAAATGACCAGAGGCGCCTCTCCGGCGGTGAACAGCCCGTAACCGGTATCCCAGCCCGGGCTCATGGTCAGGATGGACGGAGCCAATCGTTGCCAGTAGTCGGCCAGGCCTTCGCCGTATACTGCCTTGGTCCATGCCAGGAAGCCATAGCCAGGGGAGCTTGTCCGGGGATCCATCAGGATCAGCTTGCGCTCGTATTCAGGTTTGGTCAAAGCTTCGAGCGATACGGGCGGCTCGCCCAACTTCTCGGAGTCCCAGATGATGGCGAAACTCCCCCAATCGAAGGGAGTGATACGCCACAGCGCGTCGGGCACCAGTTCCGCGGGGACGAGGCCGGCCCGATTGGGCTTGTACGGTTCGAGGATATCGGCCGCGACCGCCTTGGGCAGGAGCAGGTTGTCGATACCCAGGAGTACGTCGGCCTTGGGTGCGGCCTTCTCGTCGATGGCCCGTGCCAGGACCTGCCCGGCGTCGCCAGCCGATACGAGTTGGACCTTGATGCCCGTCTCCTTCTCGAAGGCAGGAAGTACTACAGGTCCCAGGCCCCATTCCGAGGCAAACGAGTCGTACACATAAACGACGAGCGCTTCGTTCGTCGGTTTCGCGCAAGATAAAGCGAGTACGGTGGATAGTAGGGTAATGACAATTGAAATGTAAACGAGAGTGGTGCGAGCTTTCATGTGCTCCCTCCGCCGGCATTATCCGGATCAGGTTCTTCGGGTCTGTTCTCAGACGAACTCATTTCCAACGGAACGGTTCGCCACCCCGGCAAGCCGATTCTACGGCTGATGGGCGAGGCGGGTCAAGACGCGAATCGGAGTTGGAAGTGAATCCCCTGGGGACAGAGCCGAGGTCGGCCCGTCTTTGATAATCCCGGCGTATCGTCTACAATGAATGCATGGATCCCCAAAACCTTCCCGTCTATCAGCAGAAGAGCCGTATACTCGAGGCACTCGCCGTCAATCAGGTCATCGTCGTGGAGAGCCCCACCGGTTCTGGCAAGACGACCCAGCTTCCCGTCATCCTTCATGAGGCCGGCTACGCAAACGGCGGTATCATCGGCGTGACGCAGCCTCGACGCATCGCTGCAATATCGGTCAGCGAGTTCCTGTCGAGGCAGATGGGCGTACCCATGCCCGGCCTGATCGGGTACAAGATGCGCTTCGAGGACAAGACCGATCAAACCACGGCCATCAAGATCATGACCGACGGCATATTGCTTCAGGAGATGAAACTCGATCCCGCAATGTCCAAGTATTCGGTCATCATGGTGGACGAGGCGCACGAGCGTAGCCTGAACATCGATTTCATCCTCGGGCTCCTCAAACGCGTGCTGGAAGCCAGGCCAGAGTTCAAGGTGATCGTTTCCAGCGCAACCATCAACGCCGAAGTATTCAGCGCGTACTTCAGCGATTGTCCCATCGTCAAGATCGATACCCAGGTATATCCGGTCACCATCGTCTGGGACCCGCCCTCGGTCGAGGGGAACCCCGATGTGCTCAC
>SPCK01000008.1 GCA_004525355.1 Spirochaetales bacterium | reverse complement strand
TATGGCGGGCAATATGCTGAGCGAACGCAGGGGAACCGTGACGATAAAGCCCGACAATTTCGTGGACGTGGTGGCTTCCATTGTAGCCGAGAACAAAAAATCGAGCGCGGCCGGCTTGGGGCCCCTCCTGGGCGTCGGGATTGGAATCGGCGGTCTCATAGACCAGAAAAAAGCGCGTATCCGCTATTCCGTTCCGCTGAATATCTTGGGGAACGTCGAGCTGGGAGAAAACCTGGCAAGCGTTGTGGACGTGCCCTGCTACGTGGAAAACGACGCAAATTGCTGCGCCTGGGGCGAACTGGCATTTTCACGCAATGACGACCTCAGGAATTTCCTGTTCGCACTGGTGGAGTATCGCAAGGACAGGGAATCGATAGAACAGCACGGCGGCATCGGCGTGGGATTCGGTATCGTTCTCGGAGGCAAGGTATATACGGGCTCCCACGGAAACGCCGGCGAGTTCCGGAGCGCCTTCTGCGACGGGAAAGGCGATCTGCAATTCTCCCTGACCAAGGCTGAGCTGTCACGCCTCTATAGGGATCGATGGGTCCTCGAGCGCGTTTCGGACGAACTGGCGCGCAACGTGGCTTTGTTGATCAACACGATGGATTTCGAGCGGGTCTACATCGGCGGCGATATCGAGGAATTGGAAATCGATTTTCCATCCATCCTGATGAAGCGCCTGGAGGAGAATTGGATGTACCCGTTTCCCAAGAATATTGAAATACGATATTCGAGCCTGGGAGGCAAGGCAGTCGCGTACGGAGCGGCTGGCATGATACTGGATAGGTTGGCAAGCGAGAGCCTGTTGCCCGGTCTGTAAAAAAAAGCCTCGCTAGTGATTGTGGTTTCAAGGACCGCGCGTTGCGCGGGAATAGATAGTACGAGGAGGTTTCTGTATGAAACGCTTTGTTCTCGTGTTGATGGTTCTCGCGATGGTCGCACCCCTGTTCGCGGTCGGTGAGAAGGAAGTGTCCGGCAAGGTCACTCTGCGGGTCCTTCACTACGCCGATGCCACCACTCCCGGCTACTCGGTGGAGAAGAAGATCTGGGACGATTTCAGGGCCGCCAATCCCGACATCGAGCTGGTGTACGAGGAACTCTTCAACGAGCCTTTCCACCAGAAGGTCGAGGCGTATGCCGCCGCCGGCAAGCTGCCCGACGTCATGTACATGTGGCCGAGCGGACGGTCCAGCACGCTGTACAACAAGAAGCTGATCAAGGACCTGAGTCCACTCCTGGCCTCAACCAAGGGCAAATACCTGCCCACGACCGTGGTTCCCCAGATGGGCAGCATCATCGGCGAGCTGCCGCTGACCATCACCAACTCGCACATGGTATACCTGAACACCAAGCTCCTGGCGCAGCTCGGCCTCTCCGAGCCCAAGACCTACGCCGACCTGGTGGCGATGGTGCCCGTGGCCAAGGCTGCCGGTATCGAGGTGGTGCTCATGGCGGCCAAGGACGACTGGGTGATGCAGTCCTGCCTGTTCTCGATGATCTCTGGCCGCGTGGCGGGAGACAAGTTCATCGATGACGTCCTGGCCGGAAAGGCCAAGTTCACCGACAAGCCCTTCGTGGACGCGCTCACCGTCGTGGCCAACATGGTCAAGGACGGTGTCATGCCCAAGAACGTGCTGCAGATTTCTTACGGCGAGGGGCCGGCGCTCTTCGCTGCCGGCAAGTGCCTCATGTACATCGACGGCGACTGGAGAGCCGGCGCCTTCATCACCGATCCCACGACCGGCAAGGCCCTCATCTCTCCCACCGACCAGAAGAACGTCAAGCTAACCGTCTTCCCCGCCATTCCCGGCGAGAAGATCTCCGGCTCCTCCTCAACCATTGTGGGGACCGGCTTTGGCATGAACGCGAACATCAAGAGCGGTTCGAAGGAAGAGGCCGCCGCATGGAAGCTGATCAGCTACATGACCAGCCCGGCAGTAGCGAAGCAGCGCCTGGAGACCGGCGCCTTCGGCCGCGCATCGTGGATCGGCGTGACCAGCGACAAGCTCGAGCCCATCCAGCAGGCCAACGCCGCCTTCTCCGCGGCAGCCGGCTCCTACGTGCTCGACGGCGTGCTTGATGCCAAGGTCTATACCCCCATCAACATCGGACTCCAGGAAATCGTCCTGGGAATCAAGACCCCTGCGCAGGTAGCCGCCGATACCCAGAAAGCCTTCGAGGATTGGAAGGCGAACAAGTAATAAAGTAGACTGAACAGGGTGCTGGCAAAGTCGTTTTCAATGCCAGCACCCTGGCCAAGCACTCGTGATGTATTCTTGCCCGCCGTTCCGTTCCCTGGATCGGGGCCGGCGGGCATGCTACCCGTGCCGGCCCGTTCCGGCATCACCACCAGCCCTGATCGAGGAGGCGGCGATGAAGAGCCATACAAGGCCGGATGAGCGTCTGCGAGCGTATTTCCTGCTCGTGTTGCCGGCGGTTACCATTTATTTCGCGGTAATCGCATTTCCCACTATCTTTTCAATTACCTTGAGCCTTACCGACTATTCGGGCGGGATCGTGTTCGGCGATCGCGCCGATTGGTCCTTCGTGGGCTTCAAGCATTATTTTCGCATGTTCAGGGATCAGTATTTCTGGATTGCCTTCAAGAACAACATCTGGATCATGCTCATGTCGCTATTCATCCAGATACCGCTGGGCTTTACGCTCGCCTATACGATTTTTCGCAAGTTGATCGTGGGCAGGGAATTCTTTCAGACCATCATTTACATGCCCACGATAATATCGTGCATTGTGGTAGCGGTATTGTGGCAGACGTTCTTTTCTCCCTACGGTCCCATTACCGATTTCATGCGGCTTTTCAACCCGCTCTGGGAAAATAACCTGGCCAACGATCCCAACCTGGCCATACTTCCGGTGCTGTTCGTCATGGTGTGGTACTACACGGGCATGTACCTGATCATCTTCCTTGCCAACCTGCAAAAAATCGATAGTCAGATACTGGAGGCGGCGCAGATTGATGGTGCAAATGAGCGCCAGATGCTTTTCAATATCATTCTGCCCGCGCTCTCGGGCGTAGTCGTCGTTACGGCCATTCTGGCCATATCGGGCTCGCTCAAGAGCTTCGACCTGATATTCGCCATGACATCGGGGAATCCCGCGCGGCGCACCTCGGTGCTCGCGCTCTATATGTACGACAACGCGTTCAAAGGTTCGCCGGACTATCCGCTGGCCAACGCCATATCGACGTTCATGGTGGCCGTGAGCTTCGCGCTCATCCTGGTCACGAAGAAACTCGAGAACCGCTTCGGCGGGAAGGAATAGGCCATGGGTTTCAAATATGGCAGGCTTGGCGCCAAACCCACCGCTGGGGCGCTTATTGGGCGGACGATCCTGGTCCTGATACTCCTGACCTTCACCGTCATGACCATCTATCCCATCCTCTGGCTTATCCAAAGTTCCCTCAAGACGACCCAGGAATTCCAGATGAACAGGATTGGGCTGCCCATCGAACCCACCCTGTCCAATTATCCCCTGGCCTGGAAGATCGGCGGTTTCACGAGCCTGTTCCTGAACAGCATCCTGTATACATCGATATCCACGATAGCCATCGTGTTCCTGTCCCTTTCCGCTTCGTTTGCCTTCGCCAAGATACGCATGCGAGCAACCAAATTCCTGTATCAGTCTTTCGTCGTAGGCATATTGCTCACCCTGCAATCGATCATGGTGCCGCTCTTCCTTTTGACCAACATGGTAGGGTTATACGATACGCGCATAGGCATCCTGATACCGTACATCGGCTTGGGCCTGCCCATGGGCGTATATCTCGGCACTGAATTCATACGGAGTATACCCGACTCGCTCATCGAGTCGGCGAGGCTGGAAGGCGCCGGCTACATTCGCATCTTCATCTCGATTATCTTCCCCATAAGCGTACCCGTGGCCGTTACTCTGGCCATCATGACCGTAACGAGCATCTGGAACGAGTTCATGCTGATAAACATCCTGGCTTCCAAGAATTCAATAAAAAGCCTGCCTGTAGGTATACTCAAATTTTCCGGGGCCTTGTCATCCGACTACGGGAAGCAGTTCGCTGCCCTTGTAATCGGCATGCTGCCAATGCTGATTTTCTACCTGATTTTCAGAAAACATATACAGCGCGGGCTGGCCGCGGGAGCGGTGAAAGGCTGACATCATGCATAGATCATCGAGTGATCCGCGGTTCTCCCCGGACTTCATCTGGGGCGTCTCCACAGCAAGTTACCAGATAGAAGGATCGCCGGAGGCCGGCGGCAGGGGGAAATCCATATGGGATACCTTCTGCGCCATTCCCGGAACGGTACTGGACGGCCAGAGCGGCGACATTGCCTGTGATTCTTATCGCCGTTGGAAAGACGATATCGCGTTGCTTCGCGAGCTGGGCGTCAAGGCGTACCGCTTCTCGATGGCCTGGCCGCGGATACAACCCGAAGGCTCGGGAGCGCCGAACCGGGCTGGCCTTGACTATTATCGCCGGCTGGCCAATGGGTTGCGGGACGAGGGCATAGAACCCTGGGCTACCCTGTACCATTGGGACCTGCCACAAGCTCTCGAAGACCGGGGCGGTTGGCCTGTCCGCGACACTGCCCTGCGCTTCGCCGACTACGCGGGCCTGTGCTTCAGGGAGCTGGGCGATTCGGTCGCGAACTGGGTCACCCTCAACGAACCCTGGTGCTCGGCCTTCCTGGGCTACGGCTCGGGAGAGCACGCGCCCGGTAGAACGGATCGCGCGGAGTCCTACGCGGCGGCGCATCACCTGCTCCTCGGGCACGGCCTGGCGCTCGGTGCGTACCGCGATGGCGGTGGCGAGGGGCGCATCGGCCTGGTCCTGAACCCGGCGCTGCCCAGGGCGGCCAGTACCCGGCCCGAAGACGAGAGCGCGGCTTTGCGCGCGTCGGTGGAACGGACCGGACTCTGGCTCGATCCGATCTATCGGGGAACCTATCCCGTCGGGCACCTGCATGCGCGCGATATCGTCATGCCCATCGTGCCCGGCGACATGGAGACCATTTCTGCGCCGCCCGATTTCATCGGCGTCAATTATTACAACGAGGACGCGGTGCAGTCAGCGGCCCCGACCAGTGAAAATCCGGACGGTTTTGCGCAGGTGGCTACCTGGCAAGACAAGACCGCGATGGGCTGGGATGTTGAACCGGAAGGGCTTTTACGCATTCTTTCATTTATTGCCGGAAACTGGCCCGAGACGGATCTGTATATTACGGAAAACGGCGCCGCCTACGAAGATGTACCGGACCAGGATGGCAGGATACGCGATTCTGGCCGTATCGCCTACCTTCGCGATCATATCGCCGCGGCGGCGCGCGCGGTGATAGCGGGCATCCCCCTGCGTGGCTATTTCGCGTGGACCCTGATGGACAACTTCGAGTGGTCCCATGGGTACTCAAAGCGCTTCGGGCTGGTGGCCGTGGACAGAAAGACCGGCGAACGGCGCCGCAAGGATAGTTTCCACTATTATCGAGACGTGGCCGCCGGCTACGGTCGCTGAGTATCCGTCCCGCGAGGGCCGGCCTTTATCAATGGAAGGATGTCATCAATGTTCGGTCTTGTTCCGCTTCCGGGTTCGATAACGCTCAGGCAGGGTTCATGCGTGCTTTCCGGGCGGCCTCAGGTTGCGGCCGACGTGGAACTGCTGACCGAGGCTACCGTCCTTGAAACGTGGCTGATTTCCGCTCTCGGGGCCGACGATACCCCGGTCGAGGATGTGGAGCCGAGCACGACCGTACGGTTGGCCATCGACGTGAAACTGAAACATCCGGAGTCGTATGTTCTGGATATCGGTCGCGACGGCGTGCTGCTCCGGGCAGCGGATCCCGCGGGTATCGTCCGGGGCGCGGCTACCCTGTACCAGCTCGCGCTTTCCGAGGGGCGGACGCTTCCGTGGCTCGTGATCGAGGACGAGCCGCGCTTTTGCTGGCGGGGGTTCCTGCTTGATACGGCGCGGAATTTCTTCCGCGTAGAGTTCATCGAGCGCCTCCTTGACCTGGCAGCCCTGCACAAGATCAACATGTTCCATTGGCACCTGAGCGACGACCAGGCCTGGCGCATCGACGTACCCGGCATGCCCGAGCTTGCCCGCTACGGCTCGAGGCGGGCCGATACCCGATTCAACGCGGTCAGGTGGCGCGAAGGCAGCTACTCTCCTGAAGACTTGCGCCGCGTGGGCAAGTATGCGGCCGCACGGCACATCACGGTCGTGCCGGAGATCGACGTTCCGGGGCACGCGACCGCGCTGTTGTCCTCGCATCCGGAACTGTGGTGCCGATCCGATCACGATGCGCGGCGTTTCGAGCCCGTAGACCGTTACGGCGTCCATGACAACGTACTGTGTGCTGGGCGCCCTGAGACCTTCGAACTGCTCGATCGGGTATTCGCTTTCCTCGAAGGCGCGTTCGATACGCCCTTCCTGCATGCCGGAGGCGACGAAGTTCCCAAGATTCAGTGGATGGGTTGCGACCGGTGCCGGGCGATCATGCGGGAACACGGGCTCAGGGACGACGCGGGCGCGTTCGATCCCGAAAGGCTGCACGCCTGGTTCATGGACCGGGTGGCGAACATGCTGGCAGTACGCGGCAGGCGCATGGTCGGATGGGACGATGTTGTCGATGGCGGCTGCCATACGGACACGGTCGTCATGTCGTGGCGCGGCGCGGGGAACGCTATCAGGATCGCCGAACTCGGGTACGACGTAGTCATGTGCCCGGAACGCAAAGCCTGTTACCTGGACCACCAGCACCTGGATGTTCCGGAGGAGCCCGGGCAGCTCGGCGTATGCACCGTACGCGATTCATATTCCTTCGATCCTGCGCCGCAGGGGCTGCCGCCCGAGATCAGCAAGCACATCTTGGGCGGTCAGGCGAATATGTGGACGGAATTGACCTATTTTGGCAAGCAGGTGGAATATATGATGTTTCCCCGGCTGTGCGCGCTTGCCGAGGGTTTCTGGACGTCACCTGAGCTCAAGGATTTTCATGGTTTTACCGAGCGCATGGAAATCCATGGGAAAAGGCTCGACAAACTCGGCGTCAATCGTTACAGGGGGCCGATGGAAGAGGATCACTGAAAGGGTGTTGAAAAACCGCGAATACGGTATTTTCAACACTTCCAGACTGCCGGCGGGAAGGGAAAATCCCCGTTACCGGTTGAAGGGACCCGCCTTGCCCTTGATGGTGCGATATTGGCCCGGAGGGATCACGATTCGCTGTCGAAACGGTAGCGCTGATACGGCAGGCTTTCTCCGCTGACGGTAGGCACGTTGTTCCTGTTTCAAGTCCAGGCGATGGTACGAACCGGCGCCAACATCGGTTCAGCGCTCCCCGAGGAGGCTCTTGAGTTCCTGTATATCCTTGACCAAGCGTGTACGGTCCAGGTTCTGGAAGCGCTTGGGAACCATCTCCTTGCTCGTGCATTCCAGGACGGCTACGAGGTTCTGTAGCTCTATTTCATGCGGATAGGCTGGGGGGACGAAATCGGACATGGTCTCTTCCATGTCCTCCTTGGTGACGAAGCTGCGTCCGTCCATCGTAGCCTTGAATTTTGCGCGTATCAGTACCGATTCAAGATCGGCGCCGGAGAATTCGTGCTTGAAGCGGCGCAGCAGGTCGCTGATGGAGAATTTGCGCAGCGACAGGTCGAGCTTGCGCACCAAGACCTCGAACAGGGCTTCCTTCTCTGCCTCGGTATCAGGGTAGAACAGCGCCAGATGCTCCTCGGCGCGGCCCTGTCGCTTCAAGTCGATGGGTATGAGGTCGGGCCGGCAGGTGATCAAGAACCAGATGATGCGGCCCCGGTATTCGGTATTCCCCATGAAACTGGCCAACTGTGCGAATATACGATTCGAGGTGCCCGAGTCGCCGTCCTGGTTGCGGTCGCCCAGAAAGGCGTCGGCCTCGTCAATCATGACCGCGACCGGAGACATGGCCTTGAGGATGCTCAGTACCTTTTCCAGGTTGGACTCTGTGACGCCTTGCCACTTCGAGCGGAAATTCTTGAACTTGACCATGGGCACGCCGATCTCGCCGGCGAAAGCGCTGACCATGAAGCTCTTGCCCGTCCCGACCGGACCCGCGATCAGGTAGCCCATCGGAAGTACGTCCAGCCGGCCCTGCTTGAGCGCCCTGGCTGCGTGCTTGAAACGCTTGCGCACGAAATCGTGCCCTGAGACGAAGGACAGGTCATGCTCGGTATCCAGGAATTCCAGGAGCCCACCGGCCTCGCTCTCGATGATCTCCCGTTTTTTGGCCTTCAGGTAGTCCATGGAGATCGGCTTGTCCTCCTGCCAGCTCTCGGCCGCCAGGCGGTTCAGGTTGACCAGGTTCAATCCGCTGGTGATGGAGCCGACTGCCCGCGCAGAGAGGCCTCGGTCGAGAAGAAGCGTGCCCTTGGTCTCCAGAAATTCCAGGAAGCTGGAGCGGATGGGCTCGTCGGGCATGGGTATCTCCACCTTGATGGTGGATGGACTGGCCACGACGCGCGGATTGAGGTCCGCGAGGTTCTCCGACAGCAGAATGACCGACACGTCACCCCGGGTGAACACCGGGTCGTGAGACCAGCGGTTGAGCGTCACGAAGCAGTAGCGGTCGCCGTCGTCCAGCTTGGAAACCTCCCCTGCCGGCACGACGGTCTCCGCGTAGTCCACGATGAGGACGATGCGCTTCTTCTGGGGTATGTTGAGGAGAAAGTAACGCTCGAGCACACGGAAGGCCTGGGCCGGATCGCTGGAGAAGAGTTCCTCGTCGGTACTGTCCGGGAAGCGCTCGCGCATGGTGCGCAGGTAGTCCTTCTGCATCTCGGGCGTGCAGAAGGTTACGCCGCTGGAGCGATCCCAGAACGCGATGATGTCGCGATTGCCGAACAATACCTCGGAGACGTAATCCTGGATCTTGACGAAGTTGAACTCGCCCTCGTTCATCTTGTGCGGCAGGAAATCCCTGATGTTGCCGTGGATGATATACAGGTTCGCCGTTTTCGAGCAGTATTTATAGGAAAGTTCCTGCGCCCAGGAGGGAAGTATCTTGATGAAGGGCAGGTTCTTGACGATCAGCTGTTCTTTCATTGCCGCTCCGTGTTGAATACAGTATGCCGTGCGAAAGGGCGGCGGCGCAATACGGCAGGGACCTTGACTGGCCGCACGTATGAACGATACTCAAACAAGGCGGGGAAAGCGCCGGATATCGGCCTGCAACCACCGGATCGGAGATGGCAATGACGAACATTGGCGATACCGAACGGATCAAGGCATGGATCACCGCCGCCGACATGGGTCTGGGCCACAAGAGGGCCGTACAGCCGCTGGCTGGCATCGCGGAAGAAGGCGTGATTATAGCCAACTCTCCGGATTTCGCCGACCCCGAGGAGCTCAAGGTCTGGGACAGGATGCGCGCCATGTACGAGCGCCTGTCGCGGGTCAAAAGCATACCCCTGGTGGGCAACCTGCTGTTCGGAATCATGGATTATTTCCAGTCCATCAAGCCGGCCTACCCGCGGATCGACCTGTCTTTTCCGACAGTTCAGACGCGGTTCGTAGATCGGCTGATTGGCAACGGCCTGTGCGCCACCATGCTCAGAAAAATCGGGACCAAGCCCCTACCCATGGTGACCAGTTTCTATCAGAATGCCATGGCCGCGGACAGAACGGGCTATGGCAGAGTCTACTGCATCATCTGCGACGCTGACATCAACAGGGTCTGGGTAGCCGGTAGCCCCAAGGAATCCCGCGTGGAGTACATGGTGCCCTGCGGGAGCGCCCTCCTCCGGCTGCGGCAGTACGGGGTTCCCGACGACCGTATCTACATGACCGGTTTCCCATTGCCGCTTGAACTCCTGGGTAATGATGACCTGGACGTGCTCAAGGCTGATTTGGGGCAACGCCTCGCCGTGCTCGATCCGAAGGAACGCTTCCGCCCCTTGCACGGACTGAACGTGGAACATTTCCTGGGCAGGAAAAACGCGGCCCAGAAGGCCGACCGTCCACCGACCTTCGCGTTCGCCGTGGGCGGAGCGGGAGCCCAGAAGGATATCGGGGCGGCCGCGCTCAGGAGCCTCGCCCCCAGGCTCGAGGCTGGCGAGTGCAGGTTCAACCTGATCGCGGGTGTGCGCAAGGAGGTAACCGACTTCTTTCTCGGGATCATCGAGGAGATCCTTCCCGGCTGTCCAAACGTGCGCGTGATCTGGGGGCGGGACGACATCGAGTACTTCTCGGCCTTCAACGAATCGTTGCACGAGACCGATGTTTTGTGGACCAAACCCAGCGAATTGTCATTCTACGTGGGGCTGGGAATCCCGATGGTGGCCGCGCCCTCCATCGGCTCCCAGGAACGGTTCAACAGGCGTTGGCTGGAATCTGTACAGGCATGCTATGACCAGCACGACCCGGAGTACGCGCACGAGTGGCTCTTTGAGTACCTGGCTGAAGGTCGATTCGCCGAGGCGGCGTGGTCGGGTTTCCTCAAGGCCCGCAAGTACGGGACGTACAAGATCCTGGAGATCCTGGCCACGGGTACCATGAAGCGCGAGACATCTCCCCTCAAGCGCTAGCTCGGCGGGGGCGTTTGTCGACATGCCGAAAACAGCGGTATACTGAAGGTTGTATGCAAGGCGAAAAACCCAAGATACTGATGACGATGCTCGAAGTCGGCTTCGGTCACAAGGCTCCGGCGATCGCGGTCAGGGAAGCGCTCGACCAATTGTATCCCGATCGGTTCCGCATCGATATCATCGACTTCGCCAAGGAAAGCGGAGCCCTGGTTATCGACGAGCAGCTCAAGCGATCGTGGGACTTCGCGCTGGCTTTTCCTGCATCGGTCCGCATCGGGTACCTGCTTATGGAACTGGCCGGCGAGAACAAGGATTACCTGAACCTCATATTCAAGGATTTCGTTGACAAGGGAGTGGATTATCTACATAAAGCCGCCCCTGACCTGATTTTCGCCACTCATCCGCTGTGCCTGTACATCGCGGTGAAGGCGCGGGAATTATTCGACCTCAAGTGCAAGATCATCGCCTACGTGGTCGATCCCTTCGATGGGTACGCGTGGTGGGCCGATGAAGGCGCCGACATGATTCTTGTCGCCACCGAGCGCTCGAAGCAACGCCTGCTCAAACATGGTATAAGCGAGCGGAATATCCGCATCATCGGTTTTCCCATCAACAGGAAGTTCATGGACCTGCCTGTGGACATCGAGCCGGTCAAGCGGCAGCTCGAGCTCGATCCGGACAAGAAGACAGTGCTGATCACCGCGGGCGGGCAAGGCATAGGCAAGGTCTACCTGTTCATCGAAGCCATTACACTGCTGAATCTCCCGCTCAATGTCATCGTTGTCTCAGGCAAGAACCCAGGTACGAAGAAACGCATGGACAAGCTCGTCGGTCTGTCCAAGCGCACCAAGATCATTTCCCTCGGCTATGTTACCAACATGAACGAACTTGTAGCATCCTGCGACGCGGTGATCGGCAAGGCCGGCGCCTCGACCGCGATGGAATCGTTTTTCCTCAACAAGCCCGTAGTACTGACCGAATGGGCGACGTACAACGATCGGTACATTATCAATTTCGTGCTTGACTACAAGATCGGCTACTATTGTCCCACGCTTTTCTCGCTCGGAAGGGTCATGAAGGATATCGCCGAGGGCAACGCGCTGGAATCCTGCGTACGGAACCTGGCCGAACTCAGGATGAAGCCGGGCACCGACGACGTGGCCCGTTTCCTGGCGCGCGAGCTTGGTGCGTGAGCCCTCGCGAGGACTGTCTTGAGGATCCGCGGGGCCATGGCGCCAGGTAAATAAGAAAACAGGTACACCAAAAGCGCGCCCCGTTCGTCGATATGTTTGAATACCATGAACAATGATCGGCCAAGAGAACACAGTGATTCCCATACTCAACTTGAAAAGGTCTACAAGAGCGAAAAGTCTAGGTTTCTGGCCCGCATGCGCGCCGCCGGACGCAGTCTGGAAGATGCTGAGGATCTTGTGCACGACGTCTATGCCGAGGCAATGGAACATCTGCCCCTGGTAGCAAGCATCCGCAATCTTCCGGCCTGGATCAATTCACTGTTCACCAGGCGGCTGATCGATACCTGGCGGCATGAGCGGGTGCGCACCAAATCCGGCGAAACGGATGTGGCCGAAGTCGTTCTGCAGGAGATCATCAGTGACGTCGGTCTGAATCCCCTGGATGCTTTTGTCAGGGACAGCCTGATGGGTGCTCTGAATGACGCCTTGCGCGTCTTGCCTGCCAGTCAACGCCGAGTGGCGGAAGCCCAGGTATTCGGTGGCCTGACGTTCCGGGAAATAGCGGAAGCTACGGGCGAAAGCATTGACACCCTTACAGCACGAAAACGCTATGCCCTGCGAAATCTCTCCCGCGCTCTGAGGCACTGGATCGAAGAATGAAGGAACGGAACCGGGCAATGGTCCGGTCCGAGAGCACTATCGGGTTGGACCCGAAGGAGGAATGATATGTCTGATTCAAGTAATGCCCACGGCGGTATCAGAGATAATGCCGGTCTTGGCGGTTTGGATACGTCAGGGAGTGGATCCCCGCGTCCCTGCAAGGATGATAGACACGGATTCGACATGGACACCTGGTGGGAAGACCGCAGCCTTCCCCAGAAAATCCTGTGGGGGATCGGATTCGCTCTCCTCGGGATCGGGTTGCTTGCCCTCTTTGGCTGGATCGTCATGCTCTTGTGGAACTGGTTGATGCCGGACATCTTTGGGCTCAAGCGCCTGGATTACTGGCAGGCCTGGGGTCTGCTTGCTCTGTGCACGATCCTGTTCAAGGGCATGCACTTTCAAGATGACAGCCGCGGTACCGATCGGAGGCGCAAAAGGCAGCTGCGCAGCTACATGCAGGAAGACCTGGATTCCGCCGGGGAGAGCTCAGTGGATATCCGAGGCTACCCGGCCGAATGATGCAACCGTCGTGCGGCCACAGACGCTCGCGTTCTGCAGTGAGAAAGTCACGGATCATGCGTACGAATCGCCTGTGCACGCCGGATGTACATACGTATTGCATCGCAGCATTGGCTATGCTACTATACCTGCACCAAGCAATTTACAAGGAGATCCTACCATGGCATACAAGGTTACCGATGCATGCGTGAATTGTGGCGCTTGCGATGCCGAGTGCCCGGTGGAGGCCATAAGCGAGAAGAACGGCCTTCGCTGGATTGATCCTGACCTATGTACCGATTGCGGCTCCTGCGCCGCTGTCTGCCCCACCGAAGCCATAATCCAGGCATAATGGGTTTGATGCCGGACGGCATGACCGCTCGACACAGAATGACCGCTCCTTTCGGGGCGGTTTTTTATTTTCCCGTCAGATTGCCCAGGATCGAGGCCGTCTCTTTCATTCCAAGGCATGCGTCCGTGATCGACAGACGCGGCGACTGTACTTGCCCGGCGATCAGGTCCTGGCGACCCTCTTCCAGGTACGATTCGAGCATGATGCCACGAACCGGGACGCCACGTTTCCTGAAGTCCAGGGCCGAGAGGGCCACAAGTCCCTGCATGCGAGGATCGCCTCCGGAATTCCCGTGCGACGCGTCCAGGATGATGGAGGGCATCAGGCCTGCCGCCTTCATGCGCTCCGCCAGTCGGGAGGCGGACTGCCAGTTCGGTCCCGTATCGGACCCGCGCAGGATTACATGGGGCAGATGATTACCCGTCCAGGGGCAATTCGGCCCGAGTGTCGCGCGGCCGCGGCAATGTGGCCTTGCCGCTACAGCTCGTCCCTCTCGACGGGACAGGTCATGCAGCGAGCCCCGCCGCCACCGCGCGCGAGTTCAACACCGTCGAATCCAACAACCAGCCGCTTGAACGAGAACGGATCCTCGTTGTCCGCCAGGATATCCCGCGCCTGCCGGAACTCGAAGCCGGCAGCGGACAGGGCGTCCACGGTATGCATGTTGCACGAATAGACGAGTATCTTGCCGGGAGCGAACGAGAATGAGTTTGCCCCGGAAAGCCACTGTTCCCGTTCCTGGCGAATCGGATCTACCCCACCGGTGAAAACGGGTTCCAGATCCATTCCCGCTGCCTTCAAGCCTTCCAGGAGGGAAGGGACCTCCGAAATGTGCGGCTCCTTGCCTGGTGACACGTCTATGCGCGCGACCCTGGCGCGCCTCGGACCCATAATAACCGGCTTGTATATCAGACATGCGTCGCGATCGATCACGGTAAAGACCATGTCCAGGTGAATGGTGGCCCTGGCCACGGGAAGCTCGACGGCGAACACGGTGAACGGCTCGGAGTAGCATTCCGTCAATGAGCCTGCGATGGTGTCGACGGCTGCGGCGCTGGTGCGCTCCGAGATGCCGATCGCTACGACGTTCTTGCCCAGGGCCTGGAAATCGCCGCCCTCGATGGAGAAGCCCTCGCGCACCAGAGCGGGCCCGTCCAGCAGGCGGCCCGCGCCATGGAAATCCGGATGGTGGTCGAAGATGAAGCGATGGATGAGGGCTTCTGTACGGCGCACGGGGAAGCGCATCGCGGGCGAGATCGAACGGTCGCGATAGACCACGGCCGCGTCGCGCATGAAGTACATGTTGGGCAGGGGTTGGATATCGTACTCGCGGTCTCGAAGGAAATCTTCCAGGCGAGCATGCCTGGAGGGCAGGCCGCGGATCGCCGCGATCGCGAGCGTCGGGGCGTCCATGGCCGCCAGATCATCGAAACGATTCGCAACTCCGAAATGGTCGCTCAGCATCAGCGCAAAGGCCGAGCGCGCTTCAGCGCTCGCAAGGCTCTCTTCCAGAAGGCTCGACACTTCGTGCACGATCGCCACGCGGGACAGGAATCCCGTGAGCACGGCATGTTCCGCCTGCACGATGTCCATGGGTATGATGTCGTTGTACAGGTCCTCTTCAGCCTTGCTCGGGCGCATGGCTTCTACTTCCGGACCGGGCGTATGAACGATGACGCGACGGAGACGCCCGGTCTCCGAATGAATATTCAACCTCCTGTTCATGAAACCTCCCTTTGCGGCTGAAGGATAACAAACAAGGCAGCCATTAGCAAGTGTGCCGGTCCCGCTATGGGGGAATCGGCCACAACATCAAAAATTATTGACATATTGGAACTGTCAGGCATATGATACGCGTGTATTGAATGACTCACTTCTTATTAGGGGGATGCAGTATGAGTACACTGATTGCGGTAGCGGCGATTGCGCTCTACTTCGTGTTCTACTTCACGTTTGGCAAGACCATACGTGACAAACTGCTGAAGAGCGGTGCGGCACCGGCAGCTCCTTCGGAGCGCTTGAAAGATGGTGTGGATTACATACCCACCAACAAGTACGTGCTCTTCGGGCACCATTTTGCTTCGATCGCCGGAGCCGGCCCAATTACCGGACCCGCCATGGCCGTTGCCTGGGGCTGGTTGCCCGGGCTCCTGTGGATCTGGTTCGGGAACATCTTCCTTGGCGCGATCCATGACTATCTCGCGCTTGCGGCGTCCGTTCGTTACGACGGCCGATCGGTGCAGTTCGTCGCCCAGGACCTGATCGGCAAGAAGGCCGGCAAGACCTTCAGCTGGTTCATCCTGTTCCTCTGCATCCTCGTCGTGGCAGCCTTCGGTTCCATCGTCGCCAGCCAGTTTGCCGGTGATGGACGTGTCTTCTTCTCCTTCGTATTTTTCTGCGTCGCGGCCCTGATAGCCGGCTACTTCATATACAAGACGAAGCTCGGCCTCGGCGGCGGCACCCTCATCGGCCTCGCCCTCATAGTCGTCGCTTTCATCGCCGGAAACGCCATGCCGGTCAAGTGGAACAGTGATGTTTACTACCTGATCATCCTCGTCTACATCATCCTGGCGTCGACGTTGCCGGTAAACCTGCTCCTGCAGCCTCGAGATTACCTGTCGTCGTACTTCCTGTACTTCGGCCTTCTCGCCGGCGGCATTTCAGCGATTATCAGCTTCGCTCCCCTTGATGCGATTCCTGCCTTCACGAGCTTCAGCGCCAAGCTGATCGCCGGGCAGCCAACGCCCTTGTGGCCCGCGATACCCCTTATCATTGCCTGCGGCGCCCTCTCAGGGTTCCATTCGCTGGTTGCCTCAGGTACCAGCTCCAAGCAGCTGGCCAAAGAGTCCGACGCGCTTTTCGTCGGCTACGGCGCTATGCTCGTGGAAGGCTTCCTTTCCACGCTCGTCATCATCTCCATCGCGGCCTTCGGCGGATACGCCCTGGGCGACAAGCTGATGGCCACTCCCGCTCTCGGTCGCTTCGTGCAGTCCTTCGCCACGATGGTCAGTATGAACCTGCCCTTCCTTCCGATGAGCTTCATGACGTTGTTCGCTGCCGTATGGGTGTCAACCTTCGCGTTGACCACCTTGGACACGACCAACCGCCTCGGTCGCTATATCATCCAGGAGATGGCCCTGCCTCTCAAGGAAAAGAACCCGGGCGTCTATAAGGTATTCAGCAACAAGTGGGTAGCTTCCATTACCATCGCATTCGTTGGCCTCTTCCTTGCCCGCACCGGCGGTTACACGATTCTGTGGCCGGCATTCTCCGGCGCGAATCAGCTACTCGCATCGGTCGTCATGCTGACCGTGGCCGTATGGGTCAAGAAGAAGCTCGATCCCAAGTATACGATGATGGTACTCATCCCCGCAGTCGTGTTGTGGGTCACGGTGACCGCAGCCCTCATCTGGTATGAAATCGTCATCATTCCCACCTTCTTCGTGGACATGGCCAAGACGATGAACGTCATCACTGGCGGCGTTGTCGGAGCCATCAACCTGTTCATGCTCATACTCAACTTCATCATGATCGCCGGCTTCCTCAAGAACTACAAAGAGAAGAAACTGGCGGCCTGAGTACTGCAACGTGTTTGAAACTGCGAAGGTGGATCATCGCGATCCGCCTTCGCGACGAATCCGGTATAGACTTCGTGAAGGGCTTCGACCTGAAGCCCTTCTTTTTTTCATCGT
>SPCK01000148.1 GCA_004525355.1 Spirochaetales bacterium | reverse complement strand
TATAATGAACACAGGAAAACGCGGATCACCGCGGCATACTGCTTGCCCAATAAGGAAAGGAACGGCCGATCATGTCACGAGCTTTTGTAGGTGATGAAGCGAACGAATCGGCCGCGGACGAAGCGCCGGAAATCAAGATACCCATTCCCCCGGGCTCAAGGAATTACCTCACGCCGGAAGGAGCCGCGGATCTGGCCGAAGAGTTGACGAGACTCGAAACCGTGGAGCGCCCGCATGTATCGGCCAAGATAGATCGCGCAGTCAAGGGTGCATCCGACACCGACGCATTGTCCTCATTGCGGCGAATCCTCGCCAGGACAGACAGACGCATCGAGTACCTGTCGCGCATGGCGGCCCTGGCGGACACGATTGAACCACCCGAAGAAGGCTACAAGCGAGTAAGTTTCGGCGCGACCGTTACTGTCAGGGAAGCCTCCGGAACTGAACGCAGCTACAGAATCGTGGGCGTGGACGAAGCGGATCCCGCTCTGGGACGTCTCGGATGGATCAGTCCGATAGCCAAGGCCCTGATGAGCAAGGAAGTCGGCGACCATACGCAGGCCCATTTACCCGAGAGCGTACTCGACTTGGAAATACTCTCCATCGAGTGAGATACTACCGAAGCCAGGAAAGCTGAATCACCCCGATAACCGGGAACCGATACGATAGCGAGGAACGCAGCATGCTGGACTATTTTACCGCGGCCAAACACGGCGTACTGTCGACAATGGAACGTGTGCTTGCCGGTTACGCCGCGGGCTACGCAAACGTTTCAATAGACCTTGGCGCCGACGCGGCCGCCAGGCTCTCTCAATTCGCTTCCAGGGGCAAGTTGCTGCGGGGCTGCCTGGTTCGCCTGGGCTTCGAACTCGCCCGGGGATCCGCTCCGGAAGGCCGGGAGGACGAAGCCGTACGCCTTGCTGGCGCTGCCATGGAGCTTTTCCAATCCGGACTCCTTATCCACGACGACATCATGGACCGGGATAGGGTACGGCGCGGCTTTCCGACCCTGCATGTGGGCTACGAGGAAACCTTGCAGTATGGCGACTACGACGATCCCGTCCACTACGGGGAGGCCTTGGGCATCTGCGCGGGCGATCTGGCGTATTTCGCCGCCTTCGGTGTTCTTTCGGAGCTGCCGGTCGGCCAGGAAAAGGCCAGACAGGCCTGCGCCATCGCGTCGAAGGAACTGGCCCTCGTCGGGATCGCCCAGATGCAGGACGTGGTCAACGGCGCCGTCAGGCCCCGCTCTCGAAATACGTTCCGTGAAGCGTCCACCGAACCGCTTGAAGAGGATATACTCAAATTATATCGGTACAAGACCGGCCGCTACACCTTCAGTCTCCCCCTCGCAATGGGTTCAGCCATCGCAGGCTCTCCGGAAAGCGTACGACTCGACCTGGAAAAATCCGGCGAGAACCTTGGCGTGCTTTTTCAACTCAAGGATGACGAGTTGGGACTCTTCGCCGACGAGGCCGAATTGGGAAAACCCGTGGGAGCCGACATCCGGGAGGATAAGAAAACCCTTTTCCGGTTGCGGCTCTTTGGCAAGGCGGCCCCCGGGCAGGTATCCAGGCTCAAAGGCATTTTCGGCGCTCATGACGCGAGCGCGAAGGACATCGCATACGTCACAGAATTGATTGATAGTCTGGGAATCCGGGGTGAGCTCGTGGACATGATGCGCGATTACGCGGTCCGCGCGAGGGAACCAGTCGCCCATCTCATAAGCGCAGCCCCGGCAGCGGCGGCTCGGGCATTCGATGAGCTGACGACCTACAGCCTGGAGCGCACTTCATGAACGACTCGATCCTGCTTGACCGGAACCGACGAACAGGCCCCAAGCCCGCTACAAGACTGTCGACAAACCGAGAAGGCGGACTGTCAGCATCCCGCTAAGCCGGGTACGGCCCGGCGCCGTGCCTGAGTACTGACACTTCTCCGCTTCGGAGGTCCAGAACCGTGGCCAGACGGCGCTCGTTATCCTCGCCGGGATCCAGGATAAGGTCTACGCCCGGAAGATCCTCCAATTCCCAACCGCCTGAAAACAGCAATTCTTCTGGAAAATCGGGTTCGCCTTGGTCGGGGTCTATCATGGTACGTTTGGCCGTTGCCGACAGGAGAGGCTTTTCAAGAGCGCCGATCAGTCCCAGAGGTACGGAGTGATCGGGTATGCGCACGCCGATCTCAGCACGCCGCAGGTTGAATTCCTTGGCAACCCGGTTCGTGCTGCGCAGCACGAAGACATAGGGTCCGGGCGTCAGGCGCTTGATCAGGCGGAATGCCGCTCCATCCACTTCGCATAGGTCAGAAACTGAGGAAATGGAATCACACATGACTGTAGGCGGCCGGTCCCGGCGCTCTCCCATCTTCCTGAGGCGGGCCACGCCATCGCGCGAAGCGATCGAGCAGACGATGCTCCAGCTGGTGTCGGTGGGAACCACGACCAAGCCGCCGCCCTCCAATATGGTTGCGGCCCGGCGCATTATTCGTTCATCCGGGTTGGCCGATACGACGTACTCGATCATGATTCCCTCTCAACGCGATGCGGCAACCGCGCCGGCATCATGATACCAAGAGCCGGCGTGCGGCGCAACGAGAATAATCGCGAATAGACTATCAAGGCTCGGCCACCATGGGCGGCGGGATTTTAATCGATCAGGATGTCTTTCGAGGCGCAGCCAGGCAACCCGCTTCCGGCGATATACCCTGCTCGCGCATGATCTTTCCTGCCAGCTCGACCGCGTCGACGATATGCTGGTACCCGGTACAGCGACAGAGATTTCCCTTCATGGCCTTGCGGATGCTCTCCCGGTCAGGAGATTGGTCCTTGAGGAGCAATGCATAGGCGCTCATTTCCATGCCTGGCGTGCAGAAGCCGCACTGAACGGCGCCGGCGTCGAGGAAGGCTCGTTGTATCGGGTGCAGCGAACCGTCGGGGTATTCCATTCCCTCGATAGTCAGGACCGTCGAGCCGATGACCTTCTTCATCGCGGTTCTGCAGGACCGGATCGCCTTGCCGTCGACGACCACGGTGCAGCTACCGCACAGCCCCTTCTCGCAGCCGTTCTTGGTGCCGCGCAGGAATCTGCGTTCCCGCAGGTAGCGCATGAGGCTCAGCTCGAGTTCGGCATCGGCGACCTCGTAGGCTGCGCCGTTTATCGTGATCGCGTTCACGCAAGATCCTCCGGTTTCAATTTGATGGGCAGGTTTCTGACCCGGACCCCGGTGGCGTTGAAGACGGCGTTGGCTATAGCCGGAGCTATCAGCTCAGTCGCCGGCTCGCCAATGCCCTTGGCGCCGGTCAGTGAGTTGGGGTCGTGGTTCTCGATGATGATGCCGGTGATGGGGGGGACGTCGGTCATACGCGGTATCGCGTAGCCATCGAAGTTGAGGGCCAGCGGCCTGCCCTCCTCGAACCTGAAGTCCTCCATCAGCGCCATGCCGATGCCCTGGGCGATGCCTCCATGCATCTGTCCCAGTACCATAGCCTTGTTGATGGCCTTGCCGATATCGTGGCCGGCTACGATGTTCAGGAGCTTGATGGCACCGGTTTTCCTGTCCACGGTCAATTCCACGGCCTGACAACTGTACACATAGGTAAAATAGGCGTCGCCTTGGCCGTTCGTGTCGTCCCAGCTGACGTCCGGTGCCTTGAAGGTACCGAAAGCGTAGGGAGTCACCCGTTGCAGGTACAGCTCGCGCATCGCCTCTTCCCATGTCAGGTTGTATTCGTAATTGAGGCCCCATATCTTGTCGCCGTGGAAGTTGACGTCGGTCGGTTCGCAGCGCAGGCGCTCCGCCAGGTGCTCAGACAGGAGTCGCTTGAAGTCGGAGACGGCTGCCATGACCGCCGATCCTCCCATGAGGGTGCCCCGGGTCGCCACCGTCGTGCCTGAGTCCGGGATGCTGGAGGTGGACGAACGCCGATAGCGCACACGCTTCAGGTCGCAGCCCAGAGCCTCCGCGAGGATCAACATCATGGCTGTCTCCGAGCCCTGCCCGTTCTCGTGGATGCCGGTCTCCAGCAGAAGCGACCCGTCGAACTGGCCGTTGATCACGGCCGAGCAGAAGTCCATGCCCTCGGCACCGAGGCTGGAGCCGCGATAGCTGATGGCCAGCCCGATACCGTACAGCTCGTCCCCTTCGGATTTGCCGAAAGAACAGTGCTCGTATTTCTTGCGGTAGCCGATCTCATGGACCACACGGTTCATCACGTCTTCCATGCTGACCGTGTGCCCGTCCAGCTTCTGCCCGGTGATTGTAACGCTGTCCTGCTTGACCATATTGATGCGGCGCATACCAAGCGGGTGTATTTTGAGCTCGTGGGCGACGATGTCGATAAGCTCCTCGATCGCAAAATTGACTTGTGGCGCCCCGAAGCCGCGCATCGCCCCGTTGAAGACCGTATTCGTGGCCAGCGCGTAGACGTCGGCATGAACGTTGTCTATCGAATACGGCCCGCAGCACTGCGCGGTCGATCGCCAGGTGACCCAGGGACTGACCGACAGGTAGGCACCCGAATTGGCATAGATGGTCGCCTTGACCGCCATGATGCGCCCCTCGCTCGTCACACCCACCTTGTAGCGCATCGTGTACGGATGGCGCTTGTAGCTCTCGCGGAAGGACCACTCCCGGTCGTAGGTCATCTTGACGGGCCTGCCGGTAAGCCTGGCTCCCAGGGCAGCCCGGGCGCACACGCATGCCGCGGTATCGTCCTTGCCCCCAAAGCCACCGCCGACGACGATCGTGTATACCTCGATATTGGAAAGCGGCTCGGCAAGGAAGGCCGCGGTAAAGCGCCGTGTGCTGAACGGATGTTGCATGCTCCCGTACACCTCGATGACGCCGTCGCTCCGTGGCACGCACAGCGCGGACTCCGGTTCCATATAGGCTTGCTCGATGGTCTGGGTGTTGAATTCCTCCTCGATCACCAGCTCACAGGAAGCGAATGCGGCGTCGGGATCGCCCTTCCTGAGATGATGCTCGACGACCACGTTTGATTTTCCGTACCCCGGTACTCGTGGTGCGTACGGATCAAGCGCTTCCTGTACAGAAAGCACCGGTTTCAGGGGTTCCGCCTCTATCCTGACCAGCGCGGCGGCGGCGATAGCGGCCTCGCGGCTCTCTGCGATGACCAGGGCGCACACATCGCCCCATGACCTGATCCGGTCCGTCGCCAAGATGGGATAGTCCTTTTCGATCTGCCCGAAATGCGTTTGGCCCGGAACGTCGGCCGCTGTAAGGACCCTGACGCAGCCGGCGGAGGCCGATGCTTCTTCGCAATGTATTGTGAGGTTTTTAGCCGATACGTAATCGGCGTACACGGGAACCATGTGGAGCATGCCAGCCACGGCGTAATCGTCGGCGTAGGCCGCCCTACCGGTAACCTTGGCATAGCCATCGTTCCTGAACGCTTTTTCCATTGTCATTCGAACTCCTCGCTCGCGAGTTTAAACCGATCGCACGCGTGCCGTCCATGGAAAAAAGACTGCACGTAGAAAACCTGGGGGTTAGTAATGCGCCGACTCGTTCCGGTCCGGTTCACCCAAACTCGACTGTAACATAACTTTCCCTGTCCCGGTTTGCGCTACCATCGTATACTCTGACGCATGATACACCAAATTCTCGATGATTCCGACCAGTACTGCGAGGCCTTTCTCGCATATTGCGCCGAACACGGCGCGGAGCACGATGAATCCTTCATTCCCGGTTCGGCCTGGGCTTTTGGAGACGACTTCCCTTCGTTCGCATTGTTGTCGGAAGACGGTTCGATACGAGGTGTCGCCGCTGGAATGATCGGTCCG
>SPCK01000363.1 GCA_004525355.1 Spirochaetales bacterium | reverse complement strand
CCGGAGGGCAGAGGCGATCACGGGCGTCAGCACCTGGAACGACAGTGACGGGCTGTCGGCATTCGCCCCGGAACTCCTGGTCAATTGCGTACCTTTGGGAAGCACGGTCGCCGCCTTTCGCGCTCTTGAAACATTCCTGCCCGTCGATTGCATCCTCGCCGACATCGCTTCTGTAAAAAATGGCCTTCCCGACTATTATGCCAAAGCTGCGCACCCCTTCGTTTCGACCCACCCCATGTTCGGCCCCACCAATACGGACGAATCCGACTTATGCGGCCAGAACGCGGTCATCATCGCGGAATCCTGCCAGGCCGGCAAGGAATTCTTCTCGGCGCTGTACCTGAGCCTGGGCATTCGCACATTCGAGGAAAGTTTCGACGAGCATGACCGAACCGTCGCCTACTCGCTTGCCACGCCATTCACGTCCACGATGGTATTCGCGGCCTGTATGAAGCGCTTGGACGCTCCGGGCACCAATTTCCGCAAACACCTGGAAATCGCCAGGGGTCTCCTGGCCGAGGACGATACCCTCCTGACAGAGATCCTCTTCAATCCGTATACCGTGCGACAGATAGAATTGATCAATTCACGGCTGTCCTACCTCACCCATATCATCAATGGCAGGGACAGCGAGGAGATGAGCAAGTTTCTGGCTCGCCTGAGGGAGAACATCGGCATGACACCGACCGATACGGGCGAGTCCGAAGCAGCCGTGTCGACCTAGGAGGGTACGGTTGCGGACACACCGCGCGGGGAATCAGTCGACGGTTCCGGAGATGCTCGCGCCGAGGAGCCCCAGATCCTTGAAAAAATCTGGATAGGATTTGGCCACGCATGCGGCGCCCCGGATTCCCACCCTGCCTCCGGCGGCAAGGCCGGCAACCGCTACCGCCATGGCTATGCGATGGTCCCCATGCGACGCGATCAGCCCTCCGCGCAGTCGGCCGTCCTTCCCTACCGCGGGGCGTATCACCAGTTCATCGGCCTCTATGGATATCGGGAGCCCCAAACGCCCGAACTCGGTGACCAGAGCCTCGGCACGATCGCTTTCCTTGTTCCTCAGCCGGGAAACCCCCTTGATGCGCGTCTCGCCCTCGCAACCGGATGCCAGAGCTACCAGTGGCGGAAACAGGTCGGGACAATCCCGGGCATCGAATAGAAAACCGTTGAGCCCGGAAGCCCTGACCGTCACGCAATCTTGATCGACACGGGATTCGGCGCCTGCCAGCGACAGCGCTTCAAGCATGGCCCGGTCGGGCTGGGACGATTCCGGCGACAGGCCATCCACGCGCAACCCGCCCGGGCCCGCGGCCAATGCTCCCGCCGCCAGCAGAAAGGCGCCAGCGCTCCAGTCGCCTTCCACTTCGTATTCCCGAGCCTCGTAGCCGGAACCTCCCTCTATCGAAAAGTGTCGGAAACGTGCATCCCGTTCGGATCGCGCGCCAAAATGGCCCATGATCCCGAGGGTAAGATCGATATAACCCCTGCTGGCCAATCCTTCGACATCCACGGTCGAATCGAGCGGAGCCTTGGCCAGCGCAATCAGCAGCCCCGTCAGGAATTGCGAACTCTCGCTTCCGTCGACGCGGAACGCACCGCCGCGGACAGGCCCTTGCACTCGGACGGGAGGAAATCCGTTCCGCGTCCGGCAGGAGACTCCGGCGCGGGCGAGCGCTTCCTGCACCATTTCAGCCGGGCGATTCCGCAGGGAACCTTCTGCCAGTAAATCAACCGGTACGTCCAACAAGGCAGCGATCGCGGAATACATCCGCAGGCACAGCCCGGATTCGCCGCAACTTGCCACGATCCCTTCGGGGACGGGTCGGAGCCCACCGAAAATTACGACGCTATCGGTTCTACGCTCGATGGCAGCTCCCAGCTTGCGGGCAACGTCCATCGCGGCCAGGGAATCGTCGCAAAACGAGGGATTGGTCAAGACCGAGCGGCCATCGGCGAGACCGGCACAAGCGACTGCCCGCTGCATGGCACTTTTCGATGCAGGCGCGCGCACCAAGCCGCTTGCTGTCGATGGCTCAATCCAGAGCGGCATGTATTTCCTCCGCGATTTCCTCGATGCTCCTGCCGGTGACGGCCAGTGTACGATCAGCGCAAGCTCGGTACAACGGTCGACGGCGTCGGTCGAGCTCGACGAGGCGATCGAAAATTGAGGGCCCGGTCAGGAGAGGGCGGCCCCCAGCCGCTGACAGTTCTTCGGCTTCGAGGCGGGATGCGGCCGCTTCCGGGCTCAAGTCGAGCCATATGACGAGGCATCGCCGTCCGAGCATGCGACGATTCCGCCAACGCAGGACGCAACCGCCGCCCGTCGACAGGACGACCGGTCCCTCGGACGTCACGTGATCAAGCGACCGGGTTTCAAGTCGCCTGAAACCGGCTTCGCCGAACCGCTCGAATAGTTGCGGGATGGAGAGGCCCGCGCTCGAACTGACGACCTGATCCAGATCGGTAAAGTCGAGGTCGAGCCGTTTGGCGAGTTCCCTGCCGACGGATGTCTTGCCTGTGCCGGGCAGGCCGATCAGGGCTATGCGCCGGACGCGGGGGCTTCTCTTCTCCATATCGCATCATAATGGCGCGTGCGGTTCGAGGTCAATCAATTCGAATTCGCCAGGACGCGGAATGGCTTCGTCGATAGTCAATGATACTTCATGCTCAATGCCAGCACATGTCAAGAAAGCGGATATAATTCCCCGCAAGCGACGCAAACACGTTCAGACCGCTGCGCCGTCCTCGAAAATCTACCGCTTGACCACCCGATCGATCACGTCGTCCTTGACGACGTATGGCAGCGTTACGTGTCCGAGTTCCGCGTGTGCCTGGTTGTACTCGGCGCATACCTCGATAGCATGCTCGTTGCGCGCCCAGGCACGCCTGGCCACTCCGCCCATGACGTCCCAGGGCATGGCCATCGAAAGAATCGCGTCGACCCGTTGCGAGCCATCGAGCACCATGCCGAAACCGCCGTTGACGGCCTTGCCGATACCCACACCCCCGCCGTTGTGCAGGGCGAT
>SPCK01000132.1 GCA_004525355.1 Spirochaetales bacterium | reverse complement strand
TGGGATGGACGCTATCGCCGAATGAGCGCAGAGATTGCCAAGTCCTTCAGGAAGACACCTTCGTCGGCCCATTTTTCAGGGCAGAACCTCGACGGGCTGTATATCGCCCCGGATGGCTCGAGGCTCAAGCTGACCGGCTCCTCATATTCGCTGCAGAAGAATGACGTCGTCGAAACGGGCGCTTTCGCGGTTTTCATGCTCGAGGGGCGAACTGTCCTGGATATGCGAGCCGTAAGCGAAGGAGCGCAACCCTCGTCGCGCAGGACAACCTGGGAACTTGCCCTGTCAACCAGAAACGATGACGGAGGCAAATCGATCGTAGTCATGAAACTGACTCCCGCCCGCGTTGGCATCGATGGCATTACGCTAACCGAAACAGCCGCCCTGAGCATGGAGAAAAGCGCGGAATAAGCGGCAGTTGACAGCCCGCATACGCGGCGTGTCAACATCCTGTCATGGCCGATCGAAAACGGGCCAGGCCTCGAAACCCGCATCCTTGAGCGCAAGGAGCGTCGCCCCGGCATCAGGACCTACAGCAACATAGACGGCAAATACCGGTCCAGCCGAACCGGATTTTTCTACCACAGTCGCGCTGAAACCCTTGCCGGCCATGGCTTTGACTTGTCGCTCAGCATTTTCTCGCTCCCGGAACGCTCCAACCTGATACCACAACGGACCGTTCTGAACCGATCCTGCGGAAACAGCCGCATCGACTGCAGGACGATCACTTGCCTGCTTCGGAGCCGATCCCGCGCCGCCAACATCGGCGGGCTTCCATTCAGGCGTGGCCGACTGTAGATACGCCATGCCATAGCGCGCGAACAGCGCGGAACTCGCTTGCCCCGGGAATTCCTTTTCAAGCAATCCCATAAGACGATCGTGCTCGGCTCCTTCGCTTGCCCGTGTGGCCAGTATCAGCGCACCGGGACGGCATTGCGGCCTGCCGGAATCGACCAATGACCGGGCTACCTCCAAGGCGGCTCCCGCGTCGCCCGAATCGAGCAGGGACCAGCCAAGCAGGAGAGTCGCCCTGTCGACCAACCCTTGATCGGAGGATAGCGAAAGCGCGGTCCTTGCGGGCACGCCGGCATTTTCAGGTCGACCCGCGGCCAGCCATGAGGCAGCCGCCGACAGGAGCGAAACGGCATCGCGCGAGCCCGCGGGCGTAGCCGCTGCTTCCTGCCATACCTCTGCGGCATCCGCCCAACGCTCCGCGAGCTCGTACAGATTGGCAAGGTCCACAAGAAGGGGTTTCCGGACAGCCTGGGGTACTTTTGGCGCAAGCGTCACCAATATGGTTATCGCATCATCGATGGTAACGGCGGAGCGGGATGCCGCAAGCACCAAGTCGGCAAAGCCCGGTTCGGCACTCCTGGGTGCCAGCGACTGGACGATTGTCGCACCTGAGGTCTCCTGTGCGGCCGGTGCCGTCATGGGCAGTAGACAGAGGACGACAATCAAGGTCTGGGCAGTCCCTGAACGCATCGACAGCTTAGGATCCGGTCTCTGCCGTTGACGGCTTGTCAGCCGGATCGGGCTTGTGGGGCCTGTTCCCGGACTTTTTGCCGCCCGAAGCCGGCTTGGCAGTTATCCGGGTAGTGGTATGCTTGTTCCTGCCGAGGGCCAGGAAGAACGCAGCCAGGAGTCCGAGCAGGAATGACCCTAGGATGGTGATCACTACCGGAACCTTGTCAAAGGTGATGAACACAACGGAGATGTCGCAGCTGTTTCCAAGGTTGACACCGACGAAGACGAGAACCACGGTCATGACTGCGATGAAAGCCAACAGTTTCCAAGGCATCAAAACACCTCCTGGGCACGGAACGTAACACCGCGCAGGGATTCCAGCCGTACCTGGACGAATTCCCCGATTCGCGATGTCTCGCCGGGCAGTACCACCATCATATCCCGATCGGTCCGCGCAAGCAATTCGCCTTCTTTCCTGCGGGATCGATCTTCCACGAGGACTTCCGCCTCGGTCCCCACGAGCGATCGCATCGTTTCCCGGGTAATCTCCTTCTGCAAGGCTATTACCCTGGCCAGGCGTTCTTTCTTTACCGCATCGGGTATAACCCCGGGAAGCGTTACCGCCGGCGTGCCTTCTCTCGGATTGAAGTGGTACATGAACGCGTAGGCGAATCGCACCTCGCGCATCAAGTCGAGCGTAGCCTCGACATCCTCCTCGGTTTCTCCGGGAAAGCCAATCAGAATATCGGTAGAAAGAGACAACTCCGGTATACGTTCGCGCAGCTTGGCGATTATCTCCAGGTAATAGGCCTTGGTATACCTACGGTTCATGGCCTTCAGGATACGGTCCGACCCGTGCTGGACGCACAGGTGCACGTGCCGCGCGAAGAGGGGATCGGAAGCGATGACGTCGATCGTCTCGTCGGACAGATCCTTGGGGTGACTGGTCATGAAACGCAGGCGCCTGATGCCCGTCTGGCGGACTCTGTCCGCCGCTCCCCGCAGGAGACCGGGGAAATCGAGGTCGCCTGAGCCGCTCCGGTTCGGGTCTGACCATCGGTACGAGTTGACGTTCTGGCCCAGGAAGGTCACTTCGCGGACGCCCCGCTCCGCGAGCGCGTCGAGCTCGGCGTAGACAGCTTCCGGGTCGCGCGATACTTCGCGCCCCCTGACGTAGGGAACGATACAATACGAGCAGAAGTTATTGCAGCCGTGCATGATGGGCACGTAAGACCGGAACGCACCCTGTTCGAGGTGGGAAGCCGCGAAGGAAAAAACAGGACTTTCCTCGATGGAGGGGAGGCGCTCGCCCCTGGCCGCGGCGTCCAGTACCAAGCCGAAGGCCTGCTTCTGGAAGTTGCCCAGCACATAGTCGATGGCCGGTTGCTTCTTGCGCATCGATTCCTTGAGACGCTCGGCCATGCATCCAGTGACTACAAGAAAGAACTTGCGCGATCGTTTCCTCGCGGCATGATACGCAATACGACCCCATGCGCGGTTTTCCGCGGTGATGCGCACGCTGCAGGTGTTGATGAGGACCAGGTCGGCTCTCTCCGGATCGTCCGTGCAATTCCATCCATGCTCGGTAAACTGCGTTTCGAGAGCGGCCGACTCGGCCTTGTTCATCTGGCATCCGTATGTTTCAATAAGATACAGCATAGACTCCCGCAAGACAAAGACAAGCCGAGGCGAACTCCCTGGCGGGAAACACTATATCGCTCCAAGCGGCAGGTGTGTGCGATGCTTTTCGTGTCTCCAAGCGGACGAACCCGGTCAGGAGCGGGATTTGAGTCCCTTGACGAACTTGAAAAGGTTGAAGATGCCGAAACCGATGAGACCGACGCCTCCGATACCCAGCAACGTGCCCGTCAAGCCCTTGAGCACGAACGAGGCGACACCCAGGGCGCCGGCGCCGATCAGGATGGATCCCGTCGTCTTGTCAGATCCCTGCTTGCCGACCAGGCCAAGTGCGCCGAGTACTATCAGCGCCCCGCTGATGATCCAGCCCAATATGGGAATATTCAGCAGCCCATTGAACAACAGCAGCCCGATACCGGCGCCGGTCGATAGGACGCCGCGCATTCCGTTCTTGCGGACATCGGTGGTATCCACGGGATAATTATCACTCATATATTCCTCCTTGAACGTTCGCCATCGCATTTTCTGATCCCCATACGGCGGATGGGAGCAACGCACTACCCTGCGACGCGATAAAACCAAATATATCCCTAAACAGACCGAACCGTCCACCACGAGGAGCCTGGATCAACAGGCTGCTGACAGCAGCAACTGACCTTGCCAGAGCCCTGTCAATGCCTGAAACAGCGCTGCCCGGTGAATTTCATGGCCACCCCGTATTCATTGCAGGCTTCTATGGCTTCGCGATCACGAAGGGAACCTCCGGGTTGGATGACGGCCGTTACGCCTTCGGCCAAGCCCACGTCGAGGCCGTCCCTGAAAGGAAAGAACGCGTCCGATACCATGACCGATCCGGAAAGCCCGCCGTGAGAGGCGCGGACTTCCTCGGCGATGGCTGATTTTGCATTTTGATCACCGAATTCGTTCCATGCAACCGCGTGGCGTTCCCAGCACAGCCGGTCTTCGAGCTTCCGGCAGGCCTTGTCACGGGCAAGGATCGCCACGCCGACACGGTCCTGTTCACCCGCTCCGATGCCCAGCGTACGGCCATTCCTGACGAAGATGACCGAGTTGCTGGTCACTCCGCACTCGACGGCCCATCCGAACAGCATATCTGCAAGCTCTCCGGAGCTCGGTTCCCTGCGTACGGAAAACCGCTCGCCCTTGTATTCGGTTTCAGCGGGCAGGAGATCCCCGGGCTGCAACACCCTGGAGGCAAAGGAGGTTTGAACGATACAGGCTCCGTCCAGCAGGGTCCTGAAATCCAGGTTGCGGGCCGGAGCGTAGCTGGCAAGGTTGGCGATGCCGGGGATGCGCATGACGCGCAGATTTTTCCTGGAGGATAGGATTTCCATGGCACCGGGACCAAAATCGGGGGCGGCCGTCACCTCGCAGTAGGACCGGGCCACTGCCTCGGCCGTTTCTCTATCCATGGTTCTATTGAGGACGACGGCCCCGCCAAAGGCCGCGACCCGGTCAGCCAGGTACGCTTCTGAATACGCCTCGAGCGTGGTGGAACCGAGCGCGACCCCGGATGGGTTGTTGTGTTTCATGACGGCGCAAGCCGGCTGGTCGGCCAGGTAACGCAGGATGGACAGGGCACTGTCGACATCCGTCAGATTGGTCTTGCCAGGGTGCTTTCCGAACTGCAGAAGCTCGGCCGCGCTTACCAAATCCCCGTCGGGACGCACAAGCTGTGCTCCGGTTATCGAAAGGTTTCCGCCGACAGGCCGATACAGGGCCGCCGGTTGGTCGGGATTCTCACCGTAGCGCAAGCCCCGACGCTGGCCCTCGACGGTCCATTCGACCTTTTCGAAAAGAAGGGACGTCGCCTTGCCGGCCGCATCCCTGAAGACGATTTCCATTGAAGGCGGGTAAACGTCTTCCGCGAAATCCTTGTACATGGCGGACAGTTTCTTCTGTTCCATGCCGGCAGGATATCCTAGCTATACGAGGCGGGCAAGAGCGTTTCCGCCTTTTCGGCAAAATAGTCCGCTACCGCGGAGTCATAGGCAGCCTGCCGCCTGAAGACTTGCCCGGCCAACCTGGCTCGTTCCGCCAGATCGAGGGCTCCCCTGCCCCGCTCCAGGGCGTTTACGACGCCTTCGTACAGATCCGGGCCGCAGACGGGCGCCACGCGAAGAAAATTCTTGGCCGCCGCCCTGAGCATGGACGGTCCGCCGATATCGATGTGCTGCCTGGCATCCTCGAATCCCGTCGCCCGACCGACCGCCTCCGGGAACGGGTACAGATTGCCCACGACCATATCGAACGCAACGGCACCCGTACGCGCCAGATCCGCCTCGTGGTCGGCATCGTAGGGCTCCGCAAGAAGTCCCAGGTAGATCTTCCAGTCGAGCGTCTTGACCAAGCCGCCCTTCATCTCGGGCTGGCCGGTATAGTCGCTCATGCGGACCAGGTGGACGCCCGCCCGCTCGCCCAGCAGTTCCTCGAGCGCCGTGAATGTACCCCCGGTCGAAAAAAACCGTATCTCCGGGCACAGGCGCAGAAGCTGGGTAATAAAATCCGCCAGGCCCGTCTTGTCGTATACCGACACGATCACGTTCCGGATGTACACCGCATCGTCAACTCTGGTGACCGAATTGAAACCCATCAGCGCACGTCCTTTCCGTTCAGCTCCCTGTCGTACTCTACACATGCGTACGCAGAATGGTTGTGGATGCTCTCGAAATTTTCGGCCTGTACCTTGAAACGCGGAAAGGAGCCTATCTTGATGAGCTCCATGTACACTTCGCGGACCACGTCCTCAACGAAGCGAGGATTGTCGAACGCCTTCTCAGTGATGTATTTCTCATCATCCCGCTTGAGGAGCGTATATACGTCGCTGGAGGCGGAGCGCTCGGCGATGGCCACAAGGTCCTCTATCCAGAAGAACGGTCCCAGCTGCACTGCCATCGTGACGATGCCCCGCTGGTTGTGTGCCCCGTACTCGCTGATGGCCTTGGAACAGGGGCAGACGGTCTGCACGGGAACGTTCACGGTCACCCAGAACTCACGTTCATCGGCTGAGACGCGGCCCTCGTAGGAGCACTCGTAGCTCATCATGCTCTTCTGGCCGGATACCGGCGCGGCCTTCTCGATGAAATAGGTAAAATGGACGTCGGAATAGGCCGTTTCCGCTTCCAGGGCATAGCGAACCTCGTCCAGCATGGACAGGAACCGCGGCATTGACAGGTCCTTGCGGTGCTCGTTGAACACCTCGATGAACCGGCTCATGTGCGTGCCCTTGAAGTCGTGGGGCAGGTCAGCGTAGAGGTTGACCAGGGCGGTGGTGTG
>SPCK01000246.1 GCA_004525355.1 Spirochaetales bacterium | reverse complement strand
TCCTGGAACGCGGAGAGAAGCCGGTTCCGTCGGATTTCCAGGTCGCCCGCGTTGCCTTGTACGTAGCGGTGGAATTCCCCGGGGCTTCCGATGAGGTCGGCCAGCGCCGAGGCGTATTCCGTTCTCAGGACGGCATTGTCGGTGGCCACGAAGAGCGGATATATCTCGAAGGCGGCTTTTTCTATATCGAGATCCGCGGGATCGTCAACGGCATACGTAGCGGTGGCCATGCAAACACCATGGCACCGGGAAGCCCGCCGTGTCAATATCGACGCGGAGTACCATCTGTCGCAGCGTTCTCTGTTGAAAAGCGGGTCCGTAACGTGTAGGATTGGATGGAGGGCGGCTTGGAGCGGGCCCCAGGATGACCGGAAGGACGGATGCGTAAACGATGAACGATATAGTGGTGCATGCCGAAGCGTCCCTCGGCTACGGGTTCGTGCCAGAGAAATACCTGGCTCAGGGAGAAAATGAATACCGAATCAGGAACCTGCAGTGGACAGGCAAGGTGGAGGAGTACCGGCGGCTCGAGCCCGCCGAGATCGAGACCCTCGCCCGGAACGACAATCGCTGTTCCGATTGGGGCAAGATCCTCATCCGAGACCCGTTCGAGCCGGCGCTGGTTCGCAACAGCGAGTTTGCGGGCCTGGTGCGCATCGGTTCGCTTGAGCGGGTCGTCCTGGAACATCACGATATGATGATCCCGGCGGGCATTACCGATTCGCGTATCATTTCCTGCGATATCGGTGACGATTGTGCCATCCATGCGTGCGCGTATATCGCCCATTACGTGATCGGGGATCGTTGCATCCTCCTGAACAACGACGAGATTCACGTCACGGACCACGCCAAGTGGGGTAACGGCATCATAAAGGAAGGCGAGGCCGAGGATGTGCGCGTCTGGCTGGACGTGATGAACGAGGCCGGTGGACGCTCGGTGCTGGCCTTTGACGGCATGATCTGCGCCGACGCCTACCTCTGGGCGAAGCGGCGCGAGGACACAGCCCTGATGGAGCGTTTCAAGGACATGACGCAAGCTGCCTTCGATACGCGCCGCGGCGAGTACGGCAGCATCGGATCGGGCAGCATCCTCAAGAGCAACCACATAATCAAGGACGTGCGCATCGGCGAGAGCGCGTATATCAAGGGTGCCAACAAGCTCAAGAACCTTACCATCAAGTCAAGCGAAGCGGAGCGGACCCAAATAGGCGAAGGCGTGGAGATGGTCAACGGCATCGTCGGCCTCGGATGCCGCGTGTTCTACGGGTGCAAGGCCGTCCGCTTCGTCATGGGAACCAATTCCGCCCTCAAATATGGCGCCAGGCTTATCCACTCGGTGCTGGGAGACAATTCCACGGTATCCTGTTGCGAAATACTCAACAATCTCATCTTTCCGGCTCACGAGCAACACCACAATACCAGTTTCCTCGTGGCGGCCCTGGTCCGCGGGCAGTCCAACATGGCGGCGGGCGCCACTATCGGTTCGAACCACAACTCGCGGGCCAACGACGGCGAGATTGACGCCGGGCGTGGGTTCTGGCCTGGGCTGTCCACGTCCGTCAAGCATTCGTCGCGCTTCGCCAGCTATTGCCTGCTGTCCAAGGGCGACTACCGCTTTGAGCTGGACATACCGTTCCCGTTCTGCCTGGTGGCGGACGACGCGGCGAGGGACCGGCTGGAGCTGATGCCCGCCTACTGGTGGATGTACAACATGTACGCCCTCCTGCGCAACGAGGTAAAATTCAAGGCCAGGGACAAGCGGCAGATAACGACCCAGAACGTCGAGTTTTCCGCTCTCGCTCCCGATACCGTGGAGGAAATATTCGCGGCGCTGGAGCTTCTGGAATTGCGGACGGGCGAGAGCTGGTACGCGTTCAAGGGAAAGGCGACGCCCGAGCCTGAAGAGGCCAGGGCGCGGGGCCGCGAACTTCTGACCGGTCCCAAGGAACACATCGATTCGTTGGAGGTTCGGGCGCAGGGGACGGAGAACTCCAAGCGCCCGGTCATTCTTCTCAAGCCCAGGCGGGCGTACAAGGCTTACCGGCACATGCTCAGGTGGTACGCGATGCAGACCCTGATCGGCTACTTCGCCGTGCGTCCAGATTCGGGTTTCTCGGACGCGGCCGAAGTGCTCGCGGGCCCGCGCCTACGGGAATGGGAAAACCTGGGCGGCCAGCTGGCATCGCGCGAGAAGGTGGAGCACCTGGTGTCGCGAATCAAGTCGGGCGAAGTGCATGGCTGGGACGAGGTGCACAACGAGTACGCGCGCCTGTGGGCGGAGTATCCACTGGACAAGGCCCAGCACGCTTGGGCGACGCTCTGCGATCTGCTGGGCAACCCGGAACTGGACCGGGAATGCTTCGTCAGGGAAGTTTCACGGTTCATGGATTCGACCCGATTCGTGGAGGAGCAGATTTACCTGACCCGGGGGAAGGACTTTGCCAATCGGTTCCGCAAGGCCACCTTCAGGGGTGAGGAGGAAATGCGGGCCGTGCTGGGTACGCCCGAAGCGGCCTCCTTCGTGCGGCAATCGCGGGCCGAGATGGAGCGCTGGCGGGCGCGGGCGGACGCGTTGCTCGGGCGGCTGGCCAGCGGCGTTGCGTAGGATCGTGCAAGCCTCCTCTGGAAGGAACTAGCTATGGCAACGATATGCATCCACAATGGCACATTGCTCTCCGGATACGCCCGGATGGAGCGTTGCGCCATACTGGTTGAGGACGGGCTGATCGCCGACGTGTTCTCCGAACGGCGCTTCGAGCAGAAACGTTTTTCCAGCGAGACGGTCGTTCTGGACGCATGCGGGGCTTATATCGCTCCCGGCCTCATTGACAGTCACATCCATGGTTTCAAGGGCTTTGGTACCGAGGATATGTCGGCGGACGCGATTATGGCGATGTCCGAGGAGCTGGGCCGCTACGGGGTTACCGCGTTTTGCCCCACCATCTACCCGATGGAAGTATCAGATATGGTCACCTCAATACATGCCGTGACAGCGGTCATGGGGAGGGAAACGGGCGCGCGGGTCATGGGAGTGCACCTGGAGGGGCCGTTCATTTCGCCTCTCCGACTGGGTGTCCAGCGGCCCGAGTTCGTGCAGCCAGTCGACATCGACCTGATGGAACGTCTCTACCAGGCCGGCGAGGGGCATATAACCAATATGACCGTGGCTCCCGAGATCAAGGGGATGCGCGAGCTGGCCCTGTATTCGCTGAAACGGGGCATCGTCCTGCAGGCGGGCCATACCGACGCGACCTACGAGAACATGCTGGAGGGCATGCAGGCGGGCATCCAGCACTCGACGCATTTCTTCAATGCCATGTCCAGGCTGCACCACCGGGACCCGGGTGCGGTGGGCGCCATCTTGATACACGCGGAGCTTTCCTGCGAGATCATCGCCGACGGCAAGCACGTGCATCCCGACTTGATACGGCTCCTGATGCGCGACAAACCGACGAGCAAGGTCGTGCTCGTGACAGACGCGCTCAAACCGACCGAACAGCATCATTGCCCCCTGTTTGCCAACCTGGAGGAAGTTGAACTGGTCGATGGAAGTTTCCACAGGAAGTCGGACGGTGTCATTGCGGGAAGCTCGCTCACCATGATCCGGGGCGTGGAGAATCTCGTATCCTGGGGCGTACCGATCGAGAACGTCGTCGAGATGGCCGCGTCCAATCCCGCCCGTATTCTGAACCTGGGCAAGCGGGGACGGCTGATTCCCGGTTACGAAGCCGACATCGTTGTATTCGACGCTGCTTTCAAGGTGATGGCGAGCATCGTAGCCGGACATTTCATGCTGAACGAATTATAAGGAACAAGCCATGCGCCTTGTCGTCAGACCCGATTTCGATGCCGTTTCCGAATGGGCGGCCAATCACGTGGCACGCAGGATCAACAAGGCCGCCCCGACCGCGGACAAGCCGTTTGTCCTGGGGCTTCCCACGGGATCCTCACCACTGGGCATGTACCGCAAGCTGGTCCAGCTGTGCGCTGCGGGCAAGGTGTCGTTCCGCGACGTCGTCACCTTCAACATGGACGAGTACGTCGGGCTTCCCGAGGATCATCCGCAAAGCTATCACAGCTTCATGTGGGGCAATTTTTTCTCCCTGATCGATATCGAGCGCAAGAACGTGAATATCCTTGACGGGAACGCTGCCGAACTGGACGCCGAATGCGCCCGGTACGAGGCGAAGATGAAGTCGTC
>SPCK01000018.1 GCA_004525355.1 Spirochaetales bacterium | reverse complement strand
GCTTCGATGAAGACCGATGAACCCCGGGATAGCGGCAGAGCGCATCCATCGCTACCCTCGATATGGGCGTTTCCATCCATGCACAGGAGAATTTCGGGGATCCGCGGACGAGCGGCGGCTTCGATCCTGCCCTCCAGACGAGCCATAGCGAGGCTGAATTCGTCGGATTCGACCGGGTAGGGAATAAAGCCGCCAATGGCGGAATCGGTTCTTCCGGCGCGAATGGCTTCCAAGCCCCCTGCAGGCTCGATGAAGGAGAGGGGACCGATATCAAAATCGAGCACCGAGATGAATTCGGCCAGGTCCACGCGCTTGTGCGTAAGCCCGGCACGAACTTTGTTGTCCGAGTTGCCCATTATTTCCAGCGCGCTGCCCCGCAGGTATGCGTGAGGCTGTCCCGGGGCGACGAAAAGGCCCTGCCCGGGTTTCATGTCGAAGGTATTGAGCAATATAGGAGCCATGGCACCCATATCGCCCGGGAACTCATCCATCAGGCGGGGAATCCATGCGAATGTTCGTGCAATGGCGGAATCGGGGGCGGCGCGGGCCAGAATACGGTCGATCCTTGTCCGTGTGCCTGCAAGGACTGTGGCCTTGGTTGCCGCGTCGGGGGCAATGAAATTGTAGAACAGGACGGCCAATTCCATCTTGCCCGGGTCTCCGGCCAGGCGGCCGGCATATCGGCGCCAGCGTTCTCCCGCGAGCATTTTTATGTTGTCGACGATTTCATCGATAGGCCTGAAACCGCACATTCCTTCGAAACAGTCCAAGGCAACCAGGAATTCGGGTTTATGGTTCATGTCGACGTAATTGCGCTCGGTCGCGTCAAGGGGCAATACCGACCGCTCTTCCCGCTCGAACCCCCTGGAAGCCTTGAGCCTGGAAGGATGTACCTGGATGGATAGTGGGCGGCCGAGCGCCAGCAGCTTGAAGAGGAAGGGCAGCCTGTATCCGGTCCGCGCATCCGGGCCCAGGGCGCTCACCGGATCCCGGGCAATCAGTTCGTCAAGTCCGACCCGCTCGCCGCCAGGCCCAATGGTAACCGACGTGGCCAGCGGATGGTCTCCAAGCCACAACTCGGCGTAGGGTTCGCGCTCAGGATTGGGAAAGCCCAGAAACTCGGGAATGAGGTCCGGATCGCCCCAATGGTATTTCTTGATCGTATTTTCCAGCAGAAAGATAGCCATCGTGACATTGTAGCTGGCACAAGGCCGGATGTGAAGCGGTGAGTATTCGATTGAACCGGCCGTGATCGATTCAGCTGCACAGGAAGGCGCGGACATCGGCACAGATCTCCGCGAGCGGCTTGAAACTCGTTTTCGTGGAGGGCAGTGAGGACACGAACAGGCTTCCGTACCGTTTCTTGAGGATTCGCACATCCAGCACGACGACCGCTCCGATGTCGTCCGAGTGGCGTATCAATCGGCCGAAACCCTGCTTGAGCCGTAGGACCGCCTCGGGGAGGGACAGGTCCATGAACGCGTTGCCTCCGCGGCGCTCTATCGCCTCTGCCCGGGCCATCTGCACCGGATCGGTGGGAACGCGGAATGGCAACTTGGCGATTATCACAAGTTGAAGGGTTTCGCCCGGCGCGTCGACGCCCTCCCAGAACGAATCGGTCGCGAACAATACGCTGGCTACATCGTTCTTGAACCGGTCGAGAAGTCGTGAGCGCTCGTCGTCGCCCTGGCGGTAGGCGCTTATTCCCAGGGCGTCCAATCGCGGCTTTATCGCGTCCCAGGCCGAACGGAGGCTCGTGTACGAGGTGAAGAGTACGAGGGCACGCCCGCCCGAGGCTTCAAGAAGATCGCCGGCGGCCCGGTTGATCCAGTCCTGCCACGCAGGCGCGTCAGGGGCGGGCGCGTCAGTCGGCGCACATAGAAGGGCATTCCGGTGAAATGGAAAGGGGGACAGGAATTCTTCGCAGAGTGATTGCTGATCCGAAAGCGTCAATCCGACCCTGCGTTTCCAGAACTCGAACGATCCTCCCACGGACAGCGTGGCCGACAGACAGATTACCGAGCGATAGGGTTCGAATACGGCTTCATCCATCATGCTGCCTATGTCCAGCGGCGTCACGCAGAATCGTGCGAAGCTCTCGCCCTGGCCGGTCTTGCGCTTGTCCAGCCAATAGACGCTCTCCGGATCGTCCTCCCATTCACGGAACCGGACGCAGACCGCGGCGAGGTCGGTCATGCGGTTCAGCGCCAGCTTGGCTTCGTGCACGGGTTGTTCTTCGACGTCTTCCTCGGGAACGGCTTCGAGCGCGGTTTTCAGGAGCTCCGCCAGGGCGAAGAGCGAGCGCTCGAGCACACCCAACGGATCCAGGAGCGCTGCGCGGAGCCCGGCCGAGCCTTTCTCGGTCAGGCGATAGTTCATGTTGGTACCGATAAGCTCGAGCGCCGCACGGTCGGCCGCTTCCATCGCCTCCCGGACGGCGTCGGCGGCATCCGGGAAAAGCTTGAGAACGCCGGGCGGGAGGTTCTTGATGTTCTGGAGCCTGACGATGACTCCAAATTTCCGACTCCTTCGTTCGCGGTATAACCTCCCGAGTTGCTTGTATACAGAGAAGCGGGTCAATTCTTCCGAGAAGAAGCTGGTGGCGCTGGATTCGATGGCGTGCGCCTCGTCGAACACAATGGCATTGAAGGGCGGCAACACGGCCGTCGACTCGTAGCCGGCGCCTGCCCGGCGAGCGGCGAGATCGCTGAACAAGATATGATGATTCGCCACCAGGAGGTCCGCGTCCGCGGCGTCGCGCTTGACTTTGAGAACGAAGCAATCTTCACGGTAGGGACATCGCAGTCCCAGACAATCGTCCGCTTCGGAACATACCCTGGACCATACGGCGTCCTCTGGCCAGAACGAAAGGTCCGACCGATCGCCCGTCGGGCTATCGTCCGCCCAGGCCGTAATTTGCCGCAGCGGGTGATCGTCTCCCGCGAACAGGCCTTCTTCGTCCAGGGCATCGTGCAGGCGATTGAGGCACAAGTAATTGCCGCGGCCCTTGACCAGTACCGCCTTGAGTTTCTTCTTGAATATTGATGCGACCAGCGGAATGTCCTTGTCCATCAACTGGCGTTGGAGGTTGATGGTCGCCGTCGATACGACTATGCGCTCCTTGTTGCGAGCCGACCATGCCAACGCGGGTATCAGGTAGGCGAACGACTTGCCTACACCGGTACCCGCCTCCGCTGCCAGGATGTATCCATCGTTGAGGGCACGCGCGACCGAGCGTACCAACTGGAGCTGGCTCTCGCGAACCTCGTAGACGGGCAGGCGTGAGGACAGTTTGCCGCCGGCCTCGAGGACCCCGGCCAGCTGGTCCCCGTCTATAGCTGCCAGAGCCCGCGCCCTGACGGGTTCGGCGACCACGTACACCTCATCGACGCCGTTATCCACGATGTACGAGCCGACGCCGTTCTCCGCAACGCGCGAAGCCACCTGCAGGTCGGCATCGCTGGGAGTCAGGAGTCCGGAAGGATGGTTGTGGACCAGGATGTCGCCGCGATCGAGAAAACCCGCGATGGCGAGCACCGATGTGGCGGTGCCGCGCGCTGCGACCAGGATCTCGGTAACCAGGCCGCCTTCGTCAAGCTTTCCGGAGGCAAAAACCTCATTGCCCCCCGCGTCAAGTATGGCGTCGCGGAGTGCCAGGATGGCGTCGGGCGTGAATCGTTCCCTGGCTTGCACGGTGTCGGGTTCCTAAAATCGCGTTCGGGGCGGGCGATCAGAGCCCGGCCAGAACGTCCAGAATGAGGGCCTTGAGTTCGGCCTCCACGCGCTTGCCGACCGCCACGACCTCGTCATGGGCAAGAGATTCGTCGGTGATGCCTGCCGCCATGTTGGTAACACATGAGATGCCCATGACCCGCATGCCCAAATAGCGGGCAGCTATGGCCTCGGGCACGGTGGACATGCCTACCAAGTCGGCGCCCATCGCGGCCGCCATGCGTACCTCTGCCGGCGTCTCATAGGAAGGACCGGTAAAGGCTGCGTAGACGCCTTCCTTGAGCGGCCTTTTGGCGTGGGACTGGATCAGTTTCCGTAGCTCGGGAGTATATGTCGTGCCCATGTCGAAGAAGCGATCGCCCAGCGGCGTGCCATCCCCGGTAGTCGGGTTGGGGCCGACGAAGGGGTTGGCGCCCATCAGGTTGATATGGTCCTTGATGATCACCAAGTCACCGGGGGCGTACGAGCGATTTACACCGCCCGCCGCGTTGGTCAGCAGGATCGTGCGTACGCCAATGGCATGCAGTACGAAGATGGGCAAAACAACGTCGTCCAAGTGATGTCCCTCGTAGAAGTGAAAGCGGCCGGCCATGACTGCGTTCTTCCCGGACAGGCAAAGCAGGCCCTTGTGTCCCTGCACGGTAATTTTGGGAAACTCGGCAATGTCGCCGAAAGGGATCTCCTCATAGCCCAGACCGTTCACGATGCCCGAAAGGCCGGAACCAAGGACAACCGCCGTTCGCGGCCTGAACCCTGAGGGAATGGAAGCGGCCGCCCTGGCTACGCGATCTGCGAATCCTGTTTTCATATCGTCTCCCGTTCATTTTCGACAATGTCGGATGAAGCCCATCCCGGGCTATCACATCAACAGGCTGCTGAAAAACCGCGGATGCGGGCTGTCAGCTCCCTGCCTCCAAGGAAAGCGAAAAACCAGTCATTCCGTCGCTCATACGATACCACAGCTCGGCTCCCAGTATCGGATGAATCGTTGCGAACGCGCCCGCGACCGGCGTCCACGTCAGCTCGAGCCTTCCGAAAGCCGAGGCGTCCATGAAAACGGCGCCCATGCCTGCGTCAGCGACAGCGCAGGCGCGTGTTCCGGCCGTGACGGTCAGCCGGTTCGCGTACAGCATCCACAGTCCGCGCTGGATTTCCGCGGAGAGGGGGGTCAGCGAGGCTTCGCCTTGGGTATACCAACGACCCGCGGGCACCGAGCTGAACTCGGCGCGGGAGGGAAAACTCGCGGTCCTGACAAATCCCCGCAGCTCATAACCGTCTCCGCCGTACGCGGAGGAACCCGAAAGCCCAACGGCGCCGTCGATTCTGAAACCGAGACCTGACCACGGCAGGTTCCCCATGATCGAAGCTTCCGCGCCGGCACCCACTTCGTCAAGCGCCGGAAGGAAGACCCGATCCGCCCTCCCTGCAAGCGACAATCCGTAGCCATACCGGGACAGGTGCGGACTGACCGGCACGCGGAAATCGTACCAGTATACGATGGCCATTGTCGAGACCGCGGCGTCGGACCACGGGGCGTACGGTCGGGCCGTGTCTACGAGCGTCGCGGCCGAGAGCCCGGTTCGTACGCTCCATTCGAAGGCGCCTGCGCGCGATGACCGCACGGTATCGGCGAGGCCGATCGAGATCAGGCTTGAGCGATCCATCCCGCCGGAGGGATCGAGGGCATCGAGCAGGGCGAATTCGTCTTCCAACCGGATTGAAATCATCGGTGCCCATCTGTTCCACGACAGGTCGAATCGGGCGTCCGCGGCGCTTGCCCTTGCGTCCCAGCCAAGCGCCACCGTGGCTGCATAGCGTTCGGCCGGATCGGCGATGTAGAAGGCTGCGCCCGCGCCGGTCAGGCCCGATACGTCGACGGAGAAGGTCGGATGCCAATAACGAGGCAGCAACCAGGGCAGGACAGAATATGGCATGGCCTGTACTCCACGCTCTCTATCGTATACGGACATGGTTGGCGGGAGCCCTGACATATCCTCCCAGATCGCCGGTACCCCTGAAAAAGCGAGCGGTACGCGATCGGCGGGGAAGGCGCAGGGCGCGGACCCCCCGGAAAATCGGCCGAGGTAAAAAATCGAGCCGGCAGCCGACACCGGTCGGTGTACGCCTCCGCTGATCGGTACGCCCTGGTACCGGATCGTTTCGCCATCGATCTCGATCAGGCGATACAGGCTACCGTCATCCCATGCAGCGTACAGAGTCTCGCCTGCGATCGAGAGGTAGCGCACGTGGACGATCCCGTCCGGCAGGACCAGCCGCTGGACCGGAAATGGTCCGCTGCCGCCCATCCGCATCCGGATGATGGAAACGGTGCCGTCAATCCGGGCCAGGGCATAGAGTGTCAAACCGTCCGCGGATATCGAGGGTGATGCGTAGGAAACTCGTTCCGATCCGGGAAGCAGGACTTTTTCGCCATCGAGGCCGGAGAGGACGATATCCGTTTGATATCCGTCAACCCGGATCGCGACGATTTTGTCTTCCGTGGCCCATGCCGCGTCTCGCAACCCTTCCCTGTGCAGGTCGACCAATCGCCTGCTTGCGGCATCCCACGTGAGCAGCGCCAACATGGGAAGACCGTCCTGGGAACGGATAGTCGATATCAGCAGGGATCCGTCCTTCGCCGCGTCGAGCCTGGAAACCGGATATCCGGTACGAAACAATGCCTGCTCCAGCCCTGTCCGGGTATCGTAGCCGTAGATCGTGCCGCTTGCTTCGTCCGCGTAGTACAGGTCGCCGCCCGAGGACGCCAGGGCCCTCGCGTCCGATAGCGGGCGTATCGGACGCGTATCCATGTATACCGGTACCTTGATGGCCATGCTTGACTTGAATTCCTCCCAGGCCCCGTTTATCTCAACCCCGTATACCTCGAAGAAATGTCCGGCCGAAAATAATCCCCGTTCCAGAGGCTTGAAGATCATTCCCGTCCCCAGGTGTCTCCACAGTTCCGCGTAGCGTTCCATGCCGAACCGTTGCTGCAGCCATCGGGAAAAGTAGCCGCCGTATACATGGTAATAACTGTACGGATACCGATCCCACGCGCCCGCAACCTGTTGGCGGGTCTTGAACGCACCTTCAAGAATATCCTGCCGCAATATACCGGCCGCCAGGGGGTCGTCGGTGCGGCCGAAACCGTCCAGACTCTCGAAAGAAACGGAAACACCTTCGGAAAAGTACAGCGGGGTCGTGTACATGGACAGACCGAGCGGAGAACCGAAGACAGTCACCAATGCTTCCTGGACGGGATCGCGGATCGAGAGCGATACCGCGTGCGTCAATTCGTGGTAGAACACGGTATACAAGTCGTTTCTGAAGGATCCAAGGCTGTAGTTGAGGTCAACCGGCGCCTGGTACAGGACGATTCGCGGATAAGGCCAGCTCGTATAATATCCGTTGAGCTGTTCGGAATCCGGCGTTATGACCACGGCCAAGCGTATGCGCGGCGTCGTTTCCAACAGCGAGGCGATTTCCGCATAGGTTTCATCGGCGAACTCGGAGAGGTATTCGGCGGCACTCCGAGATTCGTTGGGGAAAATGATGTCGAAAAATTCCGTCCGTATCACAAAAAGCGCCCTGTTCGGAGTATACAGATCCGCAGTGGCGTGTGAAACGAGAAGCAGGACGGCCATGATGGCCATAAGGTGGCGGCGCATGGGCGTCCTTTCATTTGATGATCGTTGCTACTAGTATATATTCTTGATAAGGTACCTACAAGTAAGACGACCCTACGGAAAGGAACCCGTTCTGCCGAAAATTGTATGAAAGACATGACCGTAGGACAAAAGGCATCACTAAGTTTCCTCGTCTCCACCGTTCTGGCCGCCGGGTTTGCCGTGCTGGCCTTTTCCGGCTTGTTTTCCGTTATTGAATCACGTTTCTTCGATGCCCGGGTCCGAACGTCCGTCGATACGGCCATGGATAGCCTCGCAGCGTCCGCAGACGCATACCACAGCATCAATCTTGAGCGTTTCAACGTCCTGCTCGATAAAGATTACGTGCGCCGAAGTTTCCTGGCCAATCAGAGCACCGAGGATCTTTTCCAGCGATCTACCGCTTTCGGTAGCCTCATGGAAGAGACGACCGGGCTTTCAGGCGTACGATTCGTGGACACCGACGGCAAACGAATCCATTTCAGCACCTTCCCCGGCGACGTAGCCCGATCGGAAGCTTTCCGGGTCGTCTATCGGAATTACGGCGAGGCAAGCGATGAACCGTGGGGCTCCCTGACGTTGGAGCAGGGCGCAGCGCCCTCGATCCTGTCACTGGGCTCGCGCAGATCTTTTGCGTATCGTTTTCCGTTCACTGACGGTTTCGGCGTGTACCGTGGAACCGCGATCTTTTACGTATCGTATGCGGGTCTGACCGAGTACCTGGTGCGTGACCGTCGAGTCGGGCTGGACGACGATCCGTCTCCCGTGGGCGGAGGCCTTCTCTTTGGTGCCCCGGCCTGGGGTGGTGAGAACCTGGCTGCGCGGGTAGCGGACCTGTGGACAAGCGATCCTTCCGCAGAGCCCATTTCCGTCGGATCCGCAGGTTCGTCAGACACCTATGTCCTGTTTTCCCGCAGGGGAATCGCCGGTCCAGTCGGTCGCCTCGTGCCTGCTTCCTGGTTCGTCTTTCCGCAGGCAATGCGCTGGCTCCTCTTGGCGGCATTTTTCCTTACCACGTATCTCCTGGGATTCCTGCTCCTCAATCTCAGGCAAGACAGGATGGCGGCACTCAGCCATCGTATCAAGCGTTTCCAGCTGAGCCTGCTCGAGGAATACCTGGACAAGAAGGGTTCCCTGGATACCGAGCGATTCCGTCGCGAGCTGGAAGCCCGGAGGGGCGAGGTCAGGGAACGAATCAGGAAAAGCGCCGGCAGGCTTGCCAAACGACAGACCGACGAGGTGGACGCGCTCGTCGACAAAAGCTGGGACGAGATCGTCAACATCTTGGCGGCTCGATCCGAACGTGAAGAAGGCGTCGATCTGACCAGGATCGAAGCCCTGCTCAAGGAAGCGCTGAGCAAGGGGCATTTGGTCGTCTCTTCCGGCGCTGCCGCGCCCGAGCAACGCATACAGACCATGTCGCCTTCCATCCCTGTTCGTCCCGGGATACCGGAAATCGACAAATCCACCGAAGTGCCAGTGGCTGAAGAGGCTGAAGAGCTCGAGGAATTCGAGGAAGCCCAGGCAGTCGAGGACCTGGAAGAGGCGCCAACAGCTGAAGAGGCTGAAGAACTCGAGGAATTTGAGGAAGCCCAGGCAGTTGAGGACCTGGAAGAGGCGCCAACGGCTGAAAAGTTTGAAGAAGCTGAAGAGGCTGAAGAGGCTGAAGAGGCTGAAGAACTCGAGGAAGCCCAGGTATATGAAGAAGTCGCTGAAGCCGGGGAAGTCGAGACAGTCGAAGAACCAGGGGAGCCTGAAGCAATCGCGGAAACGATTGAAGAGCTTGAAGAAATAGAGGAGCTGGAAGAAGTCGAGGAACCAGAGGAAGAGTTCGCAGCGGCAAAGCCGGGCAACATGTCCGTGGCTGCAATGAACCTGGCTTCCCAGGAGGCGGACGAAGACCTTCCGCTCATCCCTGAGAGCCTCGGGCTTGAACTTGTCGAAGAAACGGATATGGCCGACCTCATGGGCTATCTGGAATATGGACTGTCCCAGGATCAGATGGTCTCCGATGAGATCGAGATACCGCAGAAAGGCAATGTCGCCGAACTCATTCTGGCCTCGCCTTTCGATGATGTAGACGCTGCCGATCTTGAATCCGTTGATAACGAACAGGCATCCGACCTCCTTCCCATGGAGGATCATTCTGCTCTCGCGCCAGCGATTGAGGACGCCGTCGACGTTTCCGATATTTTTGATGTCACTCAGGCCGAACTTGAAGAAGTAGACGACTATATCGAACCTGAAGACTTGGAACAGCTGGATGAAGACTTGGATGAAGTTGAGTTCGAACTTTTCCTCGAAGCGCTGGACCTGACGCCCCTGGAAGGTTACCGCGATGAGGAAGGTTTCCTGGAGCTCGACGAGTATGTATTCCAACAGGAACCGGCCGAAGAAGGGGATGAGGATCAGGATGCCCTGACCGCCCTGCCTGAATCAGGCGAATTCTCCATGCTTTCCGATGAGGACCGCGAGCGTCTCGAGGAGCTGCAGGTTGTCGGATCAAGCGAGGATGAAGAGGTTCCCTCGGACACGGAGTACCTCAGTGGGGAGGCTTTCACTTCCCGATACCGGCCCATTCGCAACGCAGGATCGCTATACGGCTACTCGATGGAAGAGCTGTTCGTTCTCGGGGAAAGCGATCCGATCGATCTGGTCCCGCTGGATGATGAACCCGTTGAGGACGTGATTCAGATGGTGGACGGCGTGTTTACGCTCAATCGCCAGGCTGTCGGGAAATCTTCTCCGACGGGGGATCCGGAGCTCAAGGCCTTGGCCGACGAGGTCCTTGGTGGCCGAAAAGGAGCCTGACAGGCTTCGGGAATCAATCCCGGCGCCTTGACATGGGCTTCGCTACAGACATAGGCTTCAATCAATGGCAAACAGAACGTATATATTCGTAATCAACGATGGTGAACGGCTCATATTGACACCCTTCGACGAACCGTCCATCTACAATCATTCGGAAACCCTTTCTCTCTTCGGTCGTTACGGTACCGGTGACGCACCGACGGATACGGAAGCCCTTCGCGCCCATCTGAACAAGGCTATGGAAGCGGGCGTCAAGTCCCATGTGCTGGGTAAAGGATTTTTCTTGCGCCTTGCCCTGGCCGCCATTACGTTTCTTGTCGTTTATCTGTTCCTTTCAATCGTGGTGCGTGATCCGGTTCCAATTGTGGACGAATTTCTCATCGCTGGCTTTGCTTCGGTTGCACTGTATTTCTGGAGCGAACGACGCGCCTTGGCCTCAGGCGGCTATACCGATTCCATCCTGACACTCCATCGGGCATTGGATGTGGCCTTTTTCCGGGAAAGCCGGGTCATGGATCTTTTTGAAGCCTTGGTGGACGAGGCCAAGGCTCTCGGCCCCGCTTCGTTCTATGCCATGCATGCGTCGGACCGGGAGCTTTCCCTGTCGGACGAGGAACGGGAAGAGGCCGAAGCCCTGTGCTCCTGCCTGGCCAGACGGTGGCGCGGTCGGACCGCGGTCGTTGGGCTGTACGATGCGTCGAGAAGCGGCGCGCCTTCCGGACGAATGCTAGACAAGGCCTACAAGAGTCTTGGCCCCCGGGAAGGTTCCCTGGTCCTGGCGTACCTCAAGCTCCTGAACGCAGTCGGCTCCGAGTCATACGCATGATTTTTCGCAATGACCAGGGTCGACGGAGTCGTACCTTCACGGGATTTGCCCTCGGGCTCCTGGGAGCCGCGGCGATTCTTGGGCTCGGTGCGCTTGCCGTCTGGCCTCTGTGGTTCATGGCGACGCATCACCCTCGCACCTATACCGCTGTCATGCTTATAGTCGTCGGAACCCTGGTCGCAGGCGGAGCGATCCGGCACCGACTGAAGGGACGACGGCTATCCATAAGGGCTCCCGGAAACGATACGGCCCCTGGTGCCCGAAATGAGTCGCCTTGATCTGGCATGCAACGCTTCGCTCGGGTATGAGGACCATATCCATCTTCCTCTTCATGTTCATGTGGTCCGTCGCCAGGGCCGATCCTTCGCCGACTGTATCGCTGGCCGAATACCCGGTCATTCGTCGCCTGGCACCCTCCGATCTGGTATTTCGGCAACTTCAGGACGCCATAGCGCAAGGATACGGGGCAGAGAACGGCAGTGGATCCTGGCCCGACCTGTTTCTGGGAGCATGGATTTCGCAAGGAGGCGAGGATCTCTTTTCCCTCGCCGCGCGTCTGTCGCTTCCATACGAGACCCTCGCTGGTCTCAACGGTTTCACCAACCCCGCGCCCATCGATGCGGGCCGGATCATCCTGATTCCATCGATGGCCGGCCTGTTTCTGCCTGAGAAAGCCCGCAACGATATGGACCTTATCCTCTCGTCGCGTTTGGCCAGTGAAGATCAAATCCCCTATCGTTTGAAAGTTACGACCGAACGAGGCCAGGAAGTCTTCTCATTTTATCCGGGCAAGAGGTTGTACTCGACCGAACGCTCGTTCTTCCTCAATGTAGGTTTTCGCGCCCCATTGCCGCGGGCTGTATTTTCCAGTCCGTACGGCATGCGCAGGAGTCCTATCGACGGCCACGATCGCCTCCACGAAGGGATCGATCTTGCCGCGCCAGCGGGTACCTTCGTGATGGCGGCACGCGCTGGAACGGTTGTCGCAATCGGGGTGGATAGCATGCTCGGCCTCCGGATAATCATCGAGCACGAATCCGGTTGGCGAACGATCTACGGGCATCTGGAGCGGGTCACGGTCGAGTTGAATCAAAGCGTTCTATCAGGTACAATAATCGCAGCGGTCGGCTCAAGCGGCCTTTCAACCGGTCCGCATCTCCATTTCGAGATACGGATGGGTGTCTCGTCGCGAGATCCATCCAGCCTTCTTCCCGGAATATCGCCATGAAACGACGAACGGTACTGATGACCCTTCTCGCCGCGACCATTTTTGGCTCAGCTTGGGCCGAGGGATTCCGTACCGTCGTCTCCTCGACGGTTGAGGTAGACCCGGCCAAGCCCGATGGCGTTACTGTTTCCATGCGCTACAACGAGGCTGTCGGAGTCGTTCTCCCCGAAGGCCCGCTGTTCATGGAGGGCATCGAACTGGAAATCCGCGTCCCGAGCGTTTTCCGCGGTGCGGAATCCATGATTGCCTGGTCCGTATACGCCGGCGTACACCCATTGCCTTCGCAGGGCGGCGTGGACTTCAACGGCGATTTGCTGGCGACCCAAACCTTGCCCGCCCGGGTCAGCGCGGCCCTGAGGATTCCCCTTACGCAGAAGCACGGCATGCGGGCCAGCCCCTTCTACCTATTGGTACCGATCGTGACGGGACCGGATCGCTATCCGTTGATGTTCAAGCTGTCGGCAATCGGGAAGGGGCTGTCGAGCGGTATGGAAACGGCGGAATTTATAGTGATCGTCAGGCCGGTCCTTACCGACGAGGGTGGAATAACCCTGAGTATCGACGCTGAAGGAGAACTTGTGACTCCGCAGGTCTTCCTCGATGATCTGCCGGTTGAAGGCCCCTCTACGCTCATCGTCGCTCGAAAAGGCCTGCGAACGCTCCGCGTTGTCGCAGAGGGATATAGGGAAGAGATATTGTCAGTCGGCGTGGAAGCCGGAAAAATTACACAGGTAGCGGTCACGCTCGTGCCGGACGCCCCCCGGTTGATCATCCATGCGCCACAGGGGGCCTCCATCGTTCTGGATGGCAAACCGCTTTCGGGCTCGGAATGGTCTGGCCTGTCGCTCGACCCGGGTGAGCACACGGTCGTATGCCGGATCGGCGACTATGCCATAACGAGGAAATTCAGCGCACTGAAGGGAAAGGTCTATACCGTTGAACTCGCCGTGGTGCTGGAAATACGTATCTCGCCTTGATGAAACGCCGCGACGGCCATGGGCTATCATTGGAGTCGGCAGCCAACAAATATAAAGAGTCAATGAGGACGTATCGATGAGTACCGTACTTTCCTGGAACGTCAACGGCATTCGGGCCGTATCGCAGAAAGGCTTTTTCGAGTGGATGCGCGACTCGTCGGCCGACGCGGTATGCCTGCAGGAGACCAAGGCCGACCCCTCCCAGCTTACCAAGGAATTTTTTGAGTTGACTGATTCGGTTGGCTTGCCATATCGCTGTTACTTCGCCAGCGCCAAGCGTCGCGGCTATTCCGGTGTCGCCATCTACGCCAAGAAGGAACCAGAAAGCGTTCGATTCCTGGGTGTCGACGAGTTCGACGATGAAGGGCGCTACTTGGAGGCCGATATGGGCGGCTATGTACTGTCCAGTGCCTATTTTCCCAATTCACAGGAGGCGGGAGCCAGGCTGGATTACAAGATACGCTTCTGCGACGCTGTTCTGGCGCGTATGGATACCCTCGTCGCTGAAGGTCGCCACGTCGTGCTCTGCGGCGACTACAATATCGCGCATGAACCCATCGACCTGACCTATCCAAAGGCCAACGAGGCGAATCCAGGTTACCTGCCTGAGGAGCGAGCTTGGATGTCGCGATTCCTGGGAAGCGGGTACGTTGACACGTTCAGGCGGCTGCATCCGGGGGAACCGGGACATTACAGCTGGTGGAGCTACAGGATGAAAGCCCGCGAGAAGGATATCGGCTGGCGTATCGATTATCACTGCGTCGACGAGAGAACGTGGCCCGCGGTACGCTCCGCATCGATATTGAAAAACGTCGTTGGCTCGGATCATTGTCCGGTAGCCTTGGAGCTGGACCTATAACGTCTTTACACCGGGTGTCTGCCGCGCATCCGCATTCAGCGATGGAGGATGATCATGACAATCAAGTATAACGCACCGGTGACGCTTACGTTCACGCTTGT
>SPCK01000349.1 GCA_004525355.1 Spirochaetales bacterium | reverse complement strand
TTGCTGACGCACCGAGTGACTGGTATCTTCTTTGATCATGGCAGGATTCGACAGCTACTGCGCATATTGCGCGACATTGCCGGAGGATCATCCGGACAGAGTATATCACGATACAGAATACGGATTCCCCATTCTGGACGACGCAGGATTCTTCGGCCGTTTCATACTCGAGATCAACCAGGCGGGCTTGTCCTGGACGACAATCCTCAGGAAGAAGGATGCCTTCCGCCTGGCCTATGGCGGCTTCGACATCGATACCGTCGCGGGCTACGGCGAGCATGATGTCGACAGGCTCCTGTCCGACGCCGGAATCGTCAGGAATCGCTTGAAAATTCGGGCCGCCATCGGGAATGCCAGGAGTATCCAGGCGCTGCGCGAGGAATTCGGCTCATTCCGCGGTTGGATCGAGGCGCATCATCCATTACCCAAGGAAGAATGGGTACGGATTTTCAAGAAGCACTTCACCTTCGTGGGGGGCGAGATCGTCGGCGAGTTGCTCATGAGCGCGGGATACCTCGATGGCGCCCACATAGCCGGCTGCCCGGCAGGAAAACGCGCCATCGAAGCGGGAGCCGCATGGACGCGGAACTACTAGCGGACGGTGCTGCACGCGTGTCCCGGGAGCGAATCAAACCAGTGCACTGACGGGTTGCCAAAAGCATACACAGCTCTTGAGCCAATTTTAAAAGTACGGTTGCTTTTGAAAAAGCCTCTCTTGACAAATCAGTTTTCATATCGTATTTTTACGATATGAAAATTCCAGACACCAAACTTGATATTCCTCCACCATGTTGCACGCTGGCTATCGACGGCTCCGCGGAACGGCGATATGTCCGGATGCTCAAGGCCGCCGGCAATCCGATTCGGTTCAGTATTCTCAAGTTCCTGGTCACCCACCCAGGCTGCATCACCGGCCGGATCGTCGACCATGTGCCTATCTCCCAGGCGACCGTATCTCAGCATCTCAAGGTCCTCAGGGACGCGGGATGGGTATCGGGCGAAATCGAGGGGCCGGCTACCTGTTACGAACTGCGCTCCGATACCGTCGCCTGGTTCCGGTTGACAACAGGAAATATTTTTTAAAATCCCTGACCGGGATGAAGCACCGATGGATTTGTGAATATTTATTATCGTATTTTTACGTTTTAGGGGAGTCTTATGGAAATCGTACTCAAGGAACTGAAAGAAATCGCGGTCGCCGTCGCCGGTTCAGTGGTGCACATACTGCCGTTCCTCGCGATCAGCATCCCGTTGGCTGTCTACCTCAACCGCTCGGGACTGGCTCGCGGGATAGAGAGTGCGTTCAAAGGCAATCCCGTGAAAGCAATCATCATTGCGACACTGGCAGGCGCGCTCAGCCCATTCTGCTCATGTGGGGTGGTTCCCATAATCGCCGCTCTGCTGACCGCCGGTGTCCCCCTGGCTCCCGTCATGTCGTTCTGGCTGGCCTCTCCTTCCATGGATCCGGAAATATTTGTACTGAGCATCGGATCGATCGGCTTGGAATTGGCTGTATGGCGATTGGCGGCGACATTCGTCATGAGCCTGGGAGCCGGTTTCATAACCCTATGGTTGGAGCGCACAGGATTCATCGGTGGCGATGTGTTGCGAAAGGGAATTTCAGCCAATACCGGGCCGATGTCCGATCTCGCTATATCTCCCTCCAAAATTGGCTTGGGACCGGCAGTGGTCTTCAGTCCAGCTTCGCGCTGTCCTCAATATGTTGCCGTGCCTCGTGCGAAAATGACCCTGCCACCCCGGCCTAAGGCAACGGTGGCCAAGGCCAGCTCATGCTCGTGCACTGGGTCTCCCAATGATCGCTCCAAAGAAAATACGCAGGGAGGCAAGGCGCGGCGAGCCGGGTTGATTCGTGATATCGTCAATACGACGCTTCGGCTGCTATCTCTCATGTCACTTGCTTTCCTTCTGGAAGCTCTCATCGTACGCTTCGTTCCCGATAGAGTCATAGCCGGATATTTGGGTCCAGACGGACTGTTTTCCGTCCCGTTGGCAGCACTTTTAGGTCTTCCGTTCTACACGACCGAGCTGGCGGCGCTCGGCATCGTTTCCGGACTCCTGACCGAGGGTATGAGCCCGCCGGCCGCCCTAACCTTCCTCGTGGGCGGCGGGGTCACCACGCTCCCGGCCATGGCCGCGGTTTATGGAACGGTCAAACCGAGAATATTCGCGCTGTACCTAGCGTTCTGTGCCGCAGGTTCCCTCCTGGCGGGTTACACGATGCAGATGGTCCGGTCACTGGCATGAATAATGAATTTCTTTACCGCCGCCTCTATCTCGTCCCTCACCGCCCGCACCTTCGCCATGATCTCATCGTCACTCCCCGTGAAGGCGGAAGGATCTGAGAAGGGCCAGTGGAGCTTCTCCGAAAGGCCCGGGAATATCGGGCAGCGCTCGGCCGCCTCCTTGGAGCAAACGGTCACGACAACCTGGAAGGCCTTCTTGGCATTGAACAGGTCGAATACGCTCTTGGTGGGATTGCCGGAAATGTCGATGCCGACTTCGGCCATGGCGCGGACAACGAAGGGATTCAGCTTTCCCGGCTCAAGCCCGGCGCTCTCAACCTCGAAGCGGCCATCGCCATGCTTCTTCAGGAACGCCTCGGCCATCTGGCTACGGGCAGAATTATGGACGCAGAGAAAAAGGACCTTGGTAATAAGGCACTTCCTTTACCAGCCTGTTTTCGCATGGTCAGGCTTTGATCAGAATCGCGTAGTTGCCTGTCAATCCTGCCGTTCTACGACGGCTTCGTGGTGCTTGTCCTTGAGGGGATTCCCGCCATGGCGGGTTTTCATCTTGCAGGCGCATTGCCCTCCAAGTTCATAGTCCTCGTCTTTACGAACTGGCAAGCCCGCGGCATACCAGTCGATCATCCCGCCGGAGAGCTTCGCCAAGTTCGAATAACCGGCGCGAACCAGGATGGCAGCGGCTTCCCGGCAATAGATGCCGGCCGCGTCCGCCAGAATCAAGGCGCGATCATGGGGAAGTATCCGGAATCGCACAGTGAAACTCGTCCAGGGTATATACAGCACCTCGTCGACATCAAAGACACGAAAATTGGTTTCGTAGGCTTCCCTGAGGTCGACGATGATGGCGCCATGGGC
>SPCK01000181.1 GCA_004525355.1 Spirochaetales bacterium | reverse complement strand
CGGTGTGTTTCTCGATATAGGCCCTTTCGTCGAGCTATCGCTTCTCCGTCGTTTTAAATTGATGAATTACGCCAAGGCGAGCCTGGGTGCGACCCTGTATCCGCACGTGCTCCAGATCAGCGATGCGATAGAACCTGAAGGCTCTGGATTCGCCGTCACCCTTTCCATTGCCTTCGGCTTCGGCCGAAACTGAAGGGAGGCTCTGCATCAAAAAGCTATGCGTCTTAATCGCGCTTCTGGCGCTCGGCCTCACCGTGGCGTTCGCCCAGGAAAAACAGAGCATCCTGGTAGCGCCGCTCACATCGGAATCGCTCTCGCCTGAGGAGCGTCGGCTCGTATCCGACGCGGTGATTTCGAGGATAATGGAATCCCAGCGATTCGTGGTCGTATCTGAGGAGAGCCGGCAACTCGCATTCGAAGAAATCGAGCGATCGAATTCAGCTGTTTTTACGGAATCCAAGGCACTCGTCGCGGGCAGGATGATACATGTCGATCTCGTCCTGATCCTGAGTGCGGGCATTCTGGGAGAGGGTCGGGCCTGGGCGACTGCGAGGCTCGTTGACGCGAATACGGGAAGGCTCGTCGGGGTAGCTTCACAGGAGTTCACCAGCTTCGAAGGCCTGTCGGGGCGTATGCGCTTGCTCTCGGGAAAGGCCCTTGGGTTGGATGACGGCGAGGTCCAGATGATCGCAAGCGATGAATATATTCTCGTCTCTCCCAGCGGCTACCAGATTTTCGAAGCATTGACTGCAAGCGTACCCATCTATGCGGTGAATGCCGCGGCACATGATTTCACCAGCCTGAGCGCTTCTTTGGGTATTCATGCAAGCTATGGCCGCCCCCTGGGATTCTTTCTTGGCGTTTCGGTTCTTGTGCCCTTTTCAGTCGAACTCGATGGCATAGCGCAGGATTGGCTTTTCGATTTCAGTTTTCCCTGGGGGGTCGATATCGCTATTGGCGCAAGCTGGACGCACGGAATCAGCGATTCATTGATCATTGTGGCGCTCGGTGGATTACATATGGTCGAGCTCCAGTACTACCAGCCGTGGAGCATAGGCTGGGATGCAGTGGAAGAGCGACTGGGTCCTGATGAGTTCTGGTTTATTCAATGGAACGTGGGATGCTTTCTGGGCCTGGACACATACATCGCCCTGAACAAGAAGTGGTATCTTCTCGTCAGTTGCGTGGTCGCCTATGATTTTCAAGAACTTCTTCCGAATATTGTTCCAGTTGATTATGCGCTGAAGGGTGCCTGGTCGATCATGCCGATTATCGCACTCGCGCACGGGAAGTAACCGGTGTTTCCCTGGAAAATCCAAGCGCGAGCAATGTCCTTGAAGGCATAGAGACGGTCAAGGCCAACTTGGGCGAATCACGAGAGACGAACCGCTTCGCCTACAATACCGGACGGCTTCGTGACCTGTACATCAAGGCACGTACGGATTTATGAGGGGTATGGATTCTCATTACTGCCAACTGGCCTTTTTAAAGGTTACATATCCACGCGACTCGGGCCAGGAATGAAATCCATCTATTGCTCTACAATCTCCACCCTTCTGTTCTTCGCTATTCCCTCGTCCGTCCTGTTTGATGCCAAGGGACAGAGGGCTCCCACGCCATAGGCTTTCAGCTGGTTTTCATCTACTCCATGTTTTGTAACGAGTTCACTCAGAACGGCTTTCGCCCTGTCTACTGAAAGCCGCATGCCCTGATCAAAATCCCCCACTCCGGCGGCATGCCCGACGATGAAATATTTTTTGCCGGTATTTGACTTCAGGAACTTGGCTATATTCTCGATAGCCTTCGCGGATTCAGGCTTGATCGTGGCCTTGTCTCCGTCAAAATGAATATCGTATATGGCGATGTGGCCTTTTGCAGATATATCGTCAGAAATAGATTCTGCTGAAACCAGGCCGGTTTCAACAGACTCAACTTCAATGATGTCCTGTGTGATAATGGTATAGTTCGTATCCACGATGGCATAGATAACAGCGTAAATATCTTGGCCGCTGTCATTTCCTCTGGCCACAATAAAACAATGTTTGTTGTTCCAGGTAGGAAAACCCATTCCCATTCCGAATTTCCCGTTGTTCAACCCGTTGTAGTATCCGCCTGAGACATAGTACTTATCGTTCCAGGTGTGGGGGCGGTCACTGACACCAAGCTCCTCATTGGCTATTGCAATGAGAACTTCGAATCCCGCCTTTTTGAATGCCGACTTGTAATTGTGCAGTACAAACTCAGAGTTGTTATCGGGTGAAACTGTGTATTGAATTCGAACAACCCTGCCCTCGAGAGCCATGGGCTTAGCCCAATCAATGGCACCTTCTGCACTTACCGGCAAGAGATATTTGCCCCATTTCGTGTCCTTGTAAAATTCAATAACGGACCCTTTGAAGCGGGACAGAAGAGGATAGTCCTTGGAGTTTTCAACGTCGCTTGCTCTTTGAGCATAGAGTGGCGATAAAATAATTACTACTCCGACAAGCAGCAATAATAATCGTTTTTCCATAATAGACACTCCTTGTTTATGTACAAGAATGAAAAATTATCTACCAAATTTCATGCCTGGCAATGCTGATAATTTTAGTTTGGGATCTGCATTCGCATTTGTCAAGCCAAATACATGGTCCATGCAGGTGTTTCCATCTACTCAGGGTTCCAGTACTACCAGCCATGGAGCATAGGCTGGGATGCGGTGGAAGAGCGACTGGGTCCTGATGAGTTCTGGTTTCTTCATTGGAACGCAGGATGCTTTCTGGGCCTGTATGCATACATCGCCCTGAACAAGAAGTGGTACTTTCTCGTCAGTTGCGTAGTCGCCTATGATTTTATGGTCGATCATGCCGATCATCGCGCTTGTGCGCGGGAAGTGACCGGGGTTTCCTGGAAAATCCAAGCGCGACCGGTGCTCTGAAATGCAAGCTCCTTTTGTAATGGAAATCAGAAGCGGCTAGGACTTCAGTCCGTTTCTGACCCAGGCCCGGATTGTATCGATGGCGGAACATTCCTCGACGAACAGGTGGGTGGCGAAGCCGAGCCCATCGGCCGTGTCCAGATTCTCCTGGACGTCGTCTACGAAGAGCGTCCGTTCGGGGCGCCAGCATGAACGTTGCAGGAAGAGCCGGTAGAATGCCGGGTCGGGCTTGGACAGCCCTTCGTCGCCGCTCCATAGCGCCAATTCGACGCGGCCAAGCCAAGCCCAGGAATCAATCCAGCGGGTACCCATGTTCGGGGGCATGTTAGAGAGTATGCCCACTCCAATATTCCTTTCGATCAATTCGATTACCAGCGCCCTCATAAGCATTCGCGGATTCAGGAATGACCGGAAGTCCGTCGCTGTGAGTTCGCTTGCAAGATCTTCTCCCGGTTCCTGTCCGATGGCGTAGAGGTCTGCTGCCACCTCCCGAGCACTGTCCCTCAGGACAAGACTCCAATAGGCTTTTGCATCGAGAGAACCTGCATCGTACTCGTCGCGGTAACGAATCCAGGATTCATTGAAGGACTGTTGCGGGATCCGTAGCCGGGCGAGTAGCGGAGCAAAAACGGATGCGTCCCTGTCATGGGTCAGCACATTGCCGAAATCGAGTAGCACCGTGGGCTCGTCGGAATGATTCATGGCGTAATTGAACCCCGGCCATGCCTTCGAATGCAAGCGGGCGCTCCGGGAGGGACAGAGCTCCCAGGTTGATCTTGCAGATTCTTGTGAACTACGCGGGCGAGCCGCAAGGTGGATAAATTTTCCGCGCTTGAAACGTCCCATTCCAGCAAAACAAGCGCTTGACAACCGTCACAGGCAGTATTAATGTTGTATTGTATTAGTGTAATAGTACATAAGTGGATTGAAAGCGCATGACAAGGGGGAGCTATGATAACGCTCAAGCAGGTAAAGCGCGTTTACTCGGCGGGCGAGGTGAAAGTCCACGCATTGCGGGGAGTAGACCTGAGCATCGAACGGGGAGAGTTCGTGTCCATAGCCGGACCGTCCGGATCCGGAAAGACGACGCTTCTGAATATCATCGGCTGCATAGACTTGATGGACGAGGGAAGCGTCACCATAGACGGCGTCAATATCGGGTTGATGGACAAGGCCAAGAAGGCAGCGTATCGGCGCAATGAGTTGGGCTTCATCTTCCAGAGCTATAACCTTATCCCGGTCCTTACCGCGTACGAGAACGTGACGCTCGGGCTCTCGCTGATCGGCATGAACAAATCAGACATGCGCGAGCGCGCCATGACGGTCTTCAAGGAGGTGGGACTGGAGGGTATGGAGAATCGGCTGCCTTCCCGCTTGTCCGGAGGGCAGCAGCAACGGGTGGCGATTGCGAGGGCGCTGGCCAAGAATCCCAAGATCATACTCGCCGACGAGCCTACGGCCAACCTCGATTCCCACACTGGCGAGGAAATCCTCAAGTTGATGCGCATCATGAACGAGAAGCACCAGACAACCTTCATTTTCAGTACCCACGATAAAATGGTAATGGATTTCGCAAAACGGCTCGTGCTCCTCCATGACGGCTTGATTGCGGGGGATACGATGCGGAAGGAGGCCTGAATGAGGCTTTCGTACATCGCTTTAAGAAACCTCGGGCGGCATAAGATACGCACCGCGCTATCCATCTCGACAATCGTGATGGCCTCCATTCTTGGCCTTTTCATGCTCAGCTTCGTGGCGGGCATGAAATCCGATATAAAGAATAATATTCTGGCATACTACACGGGATCCATCCAAATCCGGCACGGTCAGTACCAGCAATACGACTACCTCAATCCCGTCCACTTGTACGTCAGGGACGAAGCCGATCTGCGGAAGAGGCTGGTCGAGGTGGAGGGCGTTACCGGCGCTGTGCCTCGCATCACGGCAGGAGGCAAGATCTATATCGACGCCGATCCTGACGATGACATACCCGGGGACCAATTTAGCGCCATGGCCATGGGCATCGATTTCGCGGGGGAAAAGGATATCCTCGGCCCCGAATCGCTCTTGGTCGATGGTCGGCTTCCCTTGGCTGGAAGCCGCGGCGTCGTGGTCGGTTATGGACTGGCCAGGAAATTGGGACTGGCCGTGGGAGACAGATTCTCATTCATGACCACCACCGCCGAACGCGGATTGAACGCCATGACCTTTACGATATCCGGCTTGGTCGACTTTCCCATGCAGGGAATG
>SPCK01000411.1 GCA_004525355.1 Spirochaetales bacterium | reverse complement strand
TGGATGGCGTTCTGTGCCGCCAGGGCAGAGCGGGCAGCCCTGGCCTTCTCGATGACGAGGCGATCGTTCTTGCCCACCCAGCGTTCCCACGGTATGTTTCTGGAACCCTCGAACAGTTCCCCGAAATCCCGGGCCGGGAAGCGGCCTGCGATCAGAAATACCCGGTCGGCCGTACGGGATCCGATGAGGACCCGGGCAAGTATGACGGAATCCGCAGTAAAATTGACGCGGCCGGAAGATCGGCCTGCAAGGGTAGCGCCAAGGCGCTCGAGCTCGGCGGAAAGTACTTTTTCAAGCCCGACAGCGCATGAAGCCGAGAGGCGTAGTATATTATTCATGAACGCGAGTATACCGTGTCGGGTGGCTTCATGTCAGTCCGTTATCAGATTGTTTTTACGACTCCTTCAGGACCATCGACATACAGCATCGCGGCATTTTTTGGTGCGGAAACCTCAGACATCTTGACACATCTGCCTGCCATCGCTATCATGCCACTCGCTTCGGGGGTGTAGCTCAGTTGGTAGAGCGCTTGAATGGCATTCAAGAGGTCAGGGGTTCAATTCTCCTCACCTCCACTTGGCAAAATAAAAAGGTCGCCTGTTGGCGGCCTTTTTATTTGCCAAACCAGCGGGAGGCGAGGGGAATTGAAGGGCGCGAGCGCGCGCCGCGAAAGCGTGCGAAAATCATGGTAGGTCATGGTCAGTTCTTCCCTGATTTTAGCCCGCTTGTTCTGAATACGGATCACTTCTATACTATAACAGGCTGATGAAAACCGCGAACGCGGGCTGTCAACAGCTACCTTGATGTTACAGTTTCGTAGAATACCGCAAGGAATGCGAGCAATTGCATAGGGCGCTTGCATTGTAACCGACTTTGTCAGCACCCTGTTAGTAGTCGATTGGAGAAATGCGATAAGGAGGCGGGCGAGCGATGCTGGATGACTATCATACTGTGCTACGACTCATCAACTCGCATGTGTCTCTGCCGTTGGTCTATGCCGGTTGCCATGAGGTGCTTCGTTCTCGCATGCCGGCCCCGAATCTATATGTTTGCATACTGGAAGCAGAAGGCTTGCGTTTCCCGTACTACGAGGACGAACAGCTGCCGGAGAACCCGCTGGAGATTTATCCGAAAGAAGGCTTGACCGGGTATGTTATCGACACCGGTCAACGATTCTGGTGGTCCAAGGATCGTCAGCCGCCTGAGGAAGCCACTCCCGTTGGTCCGATTCCGCAGGACTGGGTTGGTGTGCCGTTGATCAACCGCGATGGATCGGTGCTCGGTGTTCTGGCCATTCAGACGTACCAAAGCGGAACCTTCTACTCGGAAGCCGATGTCGCCTTCATCGAGTTTGTGGCCGACGCCCTTTCAGTGGCCATCCAGCTGGCCAGACAGGACCGGGAGATCGCGATCAGGCGGATTGCAGCATTGGTCGAAGAGACTATCGAGATAACGGATCTATATCCAAAGATACATGAGGTGATGCAGCTCATAATCCCGGCCGCGCGCAAGAATATTTACATAGCCCGTGTAGATGAGGCGTCAGGCATGTTCCTTCCGGTATACTGGCGTGATGAGAGAGATTCTTACGATACCATGGAATGGCCATTGCACCTGGGTTTTAGCGGCTATATTTACAGCATAACCCAAAAGTCATTTATCTACGAGGATGGAAGGTCGACGATGCCACCGGAGGTCATACCGATCGGGTCTCCTTCCACGTATTGGCTCGGCGCCCCGTTGTTCAGCCAAGACCGGATAATCGGTATCGTGGTCATACAGAGCTATAATTCTACCGACATAATCACCAAGGAAGATCAATACGCCCTGAATGGTATCTGTCCCTATATAGCGAGTACCATCAGCCGCACGGAACTGTTCAGCCGCTTGCAGCGGCCTTGAACGCGCCCATGGATCTTCCTCTTTCGCGAATTACGCTTGCGTCCTGTCTTTCTATCCGATAGACTCGTGACAGTGGATACTTTTTTTCCACCGTTACGAGCCTAAAATATGAGGATGGGAGGCTATGTCAGACGAAATTGATCCTGAGATAGCGGCACTCATTGGCGGAATAGAGGAATATACTCCAAAAGCAACCTCGAAAAGCGCACGGCATCGAGGCAACGATAATGGTCCGAGCTTCGAAAAGCTTTTTGGAGACTTGAGCGTCACTGGCGAGCTAGCAAGCAAGGGTGAATTCGAGGTCGATTTAAGCAAGAAATGCTACGAACCTATAGTTAACTTCGAGCAGGATCCGCCTTCGGCTTATTTTGAAGATCCGCAATATTATCAGAAGGCTCTTGCAGGTGAAGGCGAGGAGTCCCAGCGCTTCCATGAGACTCTCAAGAAATATCTGCAGGCAACCGATCCAAAGGATCGGGGTCTGTACAGACAGCAGGTCATTACCACGTTCTGGCATATGGCCAACAGGCTTGTCGCCAGGGCCATCATGCCATCGCCTGTCATGCCCAAGCTGCTTCTGATCAGGTTCGGATTGGCCCTTCCCACCATGGTGACGCCGGAACAGCGCGTGATTTTCTCCAAGGTTATTCAAAAGAAGATTCCCAAAGAAACCGTTTATTACATGGACGAGTGGCTTA
>SPCK01000284.1 GCA_004525355.1 Spirochaetales bacterium | reverse complement strand
GAAGGCCGACAGCGGCTCCTTCGACGACGCGCGGATGGGCGAGAAGGCCATCGTGTTGTCGGAGGAACAGAAAGCCGCACTGGGCCGGATACTCGCGCGACCCGCCGGGCGCTGGTACCTGTACGGCCCCACCGGCACGGGAAAGACTGAGGTGTTCCTGCAGGCAGCGGAAGCCACGGTCAACCAGGGGCGCGGCGTTATTTACCTGGTACCCGAGATAGCCCTGACCCACCAAGTCGTTGAAGCGGTACGAAAGCGTTTCGGTGAGCGCTGCGCCATCATCCATTCCGGGCTGACACCCTCAAAAAAGTTGGCTGAATGGAAGCGACTGCTCAGGGGAGAGGCCGATGTCGTGGTGGGCGCGCGCAGCGCGATATTCGCGCCAGTCAGGAACCTGGGACTCGTGGTGCTTGACGAGGAGCACGAGGGTTCCTACAAGGCCGGGAACACGCCCCGCTACCATGCCAGGCAGGCGGCCATGCGCCGCGCGGCGGATGCTGGCGCCCGGCTGGTCATGGGTTCCGCCACCCCGAGCGTCGAGGCCTGGCATCTGATGACCGAAGGAAGCCTGGAACGACTCACGCTGACGCGCCGCCTGGCCGGTGGCGAGATGCCAACAGTAGAGATCGTGGATATGCGACGGGAAACCGGCGCGCTTTCCTCGCGCCTCGTAGAAGAAGTACGCCGCGTAAAGGCGGAAGGCGGACAGTCGATCCTGTTCCTCAACCGGCGGGGCTTCTCGTACTTCTGGTCCTGCCGTAGTTGCGGCGCGGAGGCGATCTGCCTCCACTGTTCGGTCGGGCTTACGTACCACAAGGAACGCGGGCGCATGGTCTGTCACTACTGCGGGTATTCGGAGGCGCCGCCCGCGTCCTGCCCGACCTGCGGATCCATGGACACCGGCTGGGCGGGTTTCGGTACCGAACGCGTCCAGGAAGACGCCGCCAGGCTGTTCCCCGACATGACCCTGGCCCGGCTGGACGCGGACGCCGTTACCCGCAAGGGCGCCCTCGAGACGACGCTGAAAGAATTTCGGGAAGGCAGAATAGACCTGTTGCTCGGCACCCAGATGGTGGCCAAGGGCCTCAACTTTCCGGGGGTCCGGCTGGTTGGCGTCGTATTGGCGGACACGACCCTCAACCTGCCCGATTTCAGGGCGTCCGAACGAGCTTTCTCGCTGGTCACACAGGTCGCCGGCCGGGCCGGGCGTTTCGCCAAGGGCGGCCGCGTCATTGTCCAGACCTATCGCCCCCTGAGTTCGGTCGTGCAACGCGCCGCAGTCCACGATGCCGAGGGATTCTATGCCGAGGAATTGGCCATTCGCCGGGAACTGGGCTTTCCGCCGTATGCGCGCCTGATCCGCGTGGTATTCAGATCAAAGTCGAAGGACGACGCGAAGGCCGCCGCAACCGTGCTGGCCGAACGGATTGCCGCATCATCTGGCAACGACGTGGAAATCCTCGGCCCTTCGGAATGTCCCATTGCGATGGTTGCCGGCAATGCCCGCCATCAGTTAATCATCCGCTCATCCGATCCGGCGCCGGGCAGGGCTGCGCTTTCTGCCGCGCTCGCGGAATGGCGTTCTCCGGCCTCGGTGCATATCGAGCTGGACCCAGACCCGGTCAGCCTGCTTTAATAAAGTATTTCTTGCGTTCCTTCCGGTTGGCATATATTATTACCCGCAATTATGCGTGCACTCGCTTCGCTACTCTTGCGTATAATCGCCGCGCTTCTTGTTGTCATCGTACTGGCTGCCTCTCCACTGCTTCTCTCACCGCGGGGCTCAACCCAGGTATTCACGCCTGAGCGTGCCACCAAGGCGATCGGCAGCTGGTTCGTCGGGCTTTCTGACGGTTCGTCCTTCAGCTACCTCATCGGCTTGACGAAATGGAACTTCTTTCTAACCGCTCCCCGTTTTTTCCTGGTTTCTCTTGCCTACCTGATCCTTCCCGGGGTGCTTGGGCTTACGCTGGGCATCATGTTCGGCCTCATGGCGCGCGGCAAGGAAGGCGGAACGGTTGCTTCATTGCTGGATACACTGTTCGCCATCCCTGAATTCATACTCGCATTGGTGCTCCAGATGGCCGTACTGGTAGCGCTCGATACATTCGGGCTCAAGCTAGGCAAGATATCCTATGATCCCACCAGCGGCATCATTCTCCTGCTTCCTTTCCTGCTCATGTCTTTCTATCCCTTCGCCTATTCGTTTCGCGTGTGCGCGCGGAAGGCGCGGGACGCCGCGATCTCCGATTTCACGATTTTTGCCCGGGCGAAAGGCCTGTCTGAAAAGACGATACGGCTGCGTCACATCGGAGCTGCCGTAACCCCGGCCATGGAGGCGGAGCTACCCTCGATATTGGCCCTGATGCAAGCCAACCTATTCCTGACCGAGTACCTGTTCGCCCTGCCGGGCATTACCAAGCTGCTCTTCACCGCCGCCTTCCCTGGTAGGACGCCCGTCTGGACTGAGGGTTATCAATACCAATTGGCCGTCGCCGTACTGCTGGGCATCATGCTTGTCTACGCGGTCGCTTGGTTGGCGTTCAAGTCGGCGCTGGCCTTGGCAAGAAGGATGCTTACCGGTGAATCCTAAACTCGTTATCGGCTCGTTCCTGTTGATCGTCTTGATCGTCCTCGCAGTATTCCCCGATCTGCTTGCCCCCTACCCGCACGGCTACTCAGACATGATCAGGTTCGTGGAAACTTCATCGGGCACACAATGGTTATATGCGCCCGAGGCGCCTTCCAGCGTCTACCCCCTGGGTTCGGACAACGACGGCTACGACCTCCTGACCCGCCTACTCTGGGGTCTGCGCTGGACGCTCGCCTGCGTCGTCCTGACCGCGGCAATGAAGACCCTGATTGGCGGATCGATAGGCATAGCGCGCGCCCTGCTCCGCCTTGGTCCATCGCGTGATCGAGGTCTTTCGCCCTTGGCGGGTATTCCAAGCTTCGTCATGGTATACTTCCTGATTTTCCCGGTAACGATCAACTCTCCGCTGGGAAGTATCCGCCTGTTCTTCTATCAATGCGTGGTCATGACGATTTTCGACTTGGGCGGGGTAATCGCGTCTGTCTCAGCGAAAACCAGCGCCCTGCTCGCATCCACGTTCGTGGAATCGGCAATTTCCGCGGGAGCCCGCCGTTCCTGGATCGTACGCTATCACATCCTGCCGTTCCTGGGTGAAGAACTCCTGGAGACCTTCGCCGATCAAGCCGTTGCCGTACTCAAGCTGGTTGGCAGACTGGGAATTTTCTTTATGTTCATCGGAGGAACGACAAGGACATGGGATCCTCCCCTGCTTACTTCGACCACAGGGGAGGTTGCGGGGTTGATCGGCGTATACCGCGCACGGCTGTTGGCAAATCGCTGGCTTCTGGCTTATCCGCTGATGTTCTACCTGGTTGTACTCGGGGCGCTGAGGTCTTTTGCCTCGGGATTGCGGGAACGGGCACGGATGAGCAGGCGGGTTCTGGGCTGACAGGCTGTTGAAAACACCACATTCGCGGTTTTCAATCCCCGGTAAACTGGCATCAAGTCGGCGGGGCAGCGGCACGGCGCAGATGCTCGAGGGCCTTCTGTTCATTATAGAACACCTGCACGAATTCCTTGAGGTTCACGAGCTCGAATACGTCATTCACCTTCGGCGGAACGCTGAACAGCACCAGTTCGCCGCCGACATGGATGAGGGTTTTCTTTATCTTGATGATCGTGCCGATCCCTGTTGAATCGACATAATTCAGG
>SPCK01000291.1 GCA_004525355.1 Spirochaetales bacterium | reverse complement strand
GGGCTGAAGGCCAATGCCCTGACGCCCGAGAAACGGGCGGAGCTGGCCGAGACTGCCCTTTCCGTGGGCGTGGCGTACCAGAGTCCTGCTCCCGCCGACCAGATTATCGTGACCAGTCTCCGCGCCATCGCGGCTGGCGAGTTGACGACGCAGAAGTGGCAGAGGGCTTCGCCTCTCGCTGTCAAACATTTCTATGACTTCCAGCTCCAGTTCAATCGCGGGCAGGTATCCAAATCCAATTTTCTGGAATCCATAGCCCTGCTGGGGTCGATGGGTACGGCGGAGGCCGCGCAGGCTCTCTCGCTCTACCTTCAATTGATCAATACGGAGACCGAGCAGGGCAAGACCTATGACGAACAGCTCACCCTGGCCGTAATCAATAACCTTGGCCTGCTCGGCGACAAGAACGCCTTCGATTACCTTCTCTACATCGGTTATCTGCAATACCCGGAGTCGGTAAAGCGGGCAGCCAGGGATGCGTTGCAGAAGCTACGCTGGTAAGGCCGAATCCGGCATCTTCCTGATACACGCGCCTCATTTCCCTGATCCTCGTTGTAACGCAAGCAGGTAGCCTCGTACCCGCGTACATTGGCATGCCACGCCACAATGGAGGGCGGCCAATCCGGCCGATGGTGATTCTGGCTGTCGGAGCGGCAGTGGTCGAATATTCGCCAGCAGGTCCCATCACGCGCCTTCTGGCCTGCTCTGTCTCTGTCTTCCTGCTGGTCGCCTGCGTGTGCATAGCCGCTTCCGGCCATGGTCGCGATAGAGCTCGCTGGCATCCAGTCGTCAGGATGGCGGCGTGTCTTGCCCTGGGATTGGGCGCAGGCTGCGTCGCGAATCTGCGGACTGAAGAGTCATTGGGTCAGCCGGCCGGCGGTTTGGGGCCGGAAGCGGCCTATTCGCCGATCGCTCTGGAAGGGCGCCTCGCAGGGGACGGGCGCCTGGGCGCTACGGGTTGGCGTTCCCATGAAGTAGAATTGGCGGCCGTATTGTGCGACGATGGCGGCAGGGTAGGCGCCACGGGTAGGGTACGTGTGTTTGTACGGGGCGGCGCCGCGCTGCCACGAGGCACATCGATACGGCTGAGGCTGTCCTCAGATATCAGTTCCGGTCTTCCCGTATTCGCAACCGAAGCTGACCTGGAAATCATCGTGGAGGCTCCGCGGTTCGAGCGCTTTCGCTTCGGGCTGCGAGAGAGAGCGCTGGATTTGCTGGCGCGCGCTGGTGGCCGCGCCGGGCCGCTTCTGGAAGCCCTCGTTCTGGGCGTACGGGATGACGTGGATCAGGGTCTGACTGCGGATTTCAGGAATGCCGGCTGTGCGCATATCCTGGCGCTTTCGGGACAGCACGTGGGCATCCTGGCCGCCCTCGTCGCGATGGTCCTGGGGCCGCTCCTGGGACCGTTCCGGGCCAAGGCGTGCTCCTGCATCCTGCTTGCTTTCTACCTGGTAGTCGTCGGGCCGGCCCCGTCGGTTGTCAGGGCAGCCCTGATGTTCTGGATAGCCGCCTTGGCGCGGGCGATGGATAGGCCCCAGGATTCACTGAATGTGCTGGCCATCGCCTTTCTCCTGGCGCTTACGATCGATCCTGCATCGTCGCGCACGATCTCTTTCCAGCTTTCGTATCTGGCCGTACTGGGGATCGCGATATACGGCAAGGCATACGAGTTTCTCCTCAGGCGCTGGTTTCCGCCGTCGCTCTCAGGCGCCGCGGCAACCGGATGGGCTGCGCTGTCGGTGGCGGCTCCATTGGGCCTCATCATTTTCGGCAGACTCAACCTGTTTGCCCCGCTCGTCGCCATGGTCGCCGCTCCCTTGGTTAGTTCCCTGATGTGGTTGGGCCTGGGCGGGTCGCTGGCTGTCTCTGTGCTCCCCGGCCTGTCCGGAATTACCGGATTCCTGTGCGCCCTGCCTTATGATTGGCTGGCGCGACTGATGGCGCTGGCCGCTGCTGGCCCGGCCATCGACGCCGCTGACGGATACCGTCTGTTGCCGGCCGTCGTCGTTGCCCTGCTGGGCGCTCTGGTGTATGCTTGGCTGTATGCCTCCTACTTCATCGAGCGGCGCCGCTCTTTCGGATACCGTCCCCAACCCGGTGGACTACAATTCGCCCAGGGAACTGGCTGGCCTACTGGATCGCCTGGGCTTTGCCATGCGCAAGCGCTACGGCCAGAACTTCCTGGTGGCCGGGTCCGCCCGCAAGCGTATATTAGCCCTCCTGGAGGCGGAGTCCGGCCGCAGGGTCTGGGAAGTCGGGCCGGGCGCGGGCGCCATGTCCCGCGAAGCGCTCGTCTCCGGGCTACGCTTGAGCACCTTCGAGATTGACCATGGGTTTGCCTCGTTCATGAGGGAATCTTACGGGGAGCTGCCCGGTTTCGAACTTTTCGAGGGTGATTTCGTGAAAACCTGGAAACAGGCGGTGGAATCGAGCGGGGCTCCCGAGCGAATATTCGGCAATCTACCGTTCAACGCCGCGGGTGCCATCATCGCCAGCATCATTGAAGGAGGCTTGCGGCCGCCTGTCATGGTATTCACGGTACAGAAGGAAGCAGCCCAACGGATGGCAGCCAAGACTTCAACCAAGAATTACGCGTCCTTTACCGTCCTGTGCCAGTCGGCGTACTCGGTAAAACTGGCATTTGACCTGCCTCCCGGCGTATTCTGGCCCCAACCACGCGTTACTTCCACGGTGGTGATCATGCGGGTCAGGCCAGATGCCCTGCCCTGCGCGGGCGAGAAGGCGTTTACCTCCTTCACCCGTTCGGCGTTCGCCTCCAGGCGCAAGACCTTGCGCAACAACCTCAAGGCTGCAGGCTGGTCGGACGAAGAAGTCGCCGAATCTGGTCTCGCGGTTGGCGTCTCACCGGATGCGAGGGCCGAGACCCTGACCGCGGAACGATTCGCGGCCCTGTTCGGTGACTTGTCAACGAGGCGCCAAAACCGTATCATCCAATAACTATGAGCGACGTACCACTGACCTCTGTCGATGAGGATACCCTCGATACCATCCTGGCAGCGGATGTGACCTTTACCGGCACACTGTCATTCAAGGATCCCCTTATGATCAAGGGTCGCGTATCCGGTTCGATCCGGACGCAGAGCGACCTGCACATAGACGAACGCGCTGTGGTCGAGGCCGATATACAAGCTGGCAACGTAACGGTTCGCGGAACAGTCAAGGGCAATATCCTCGCATCGGGCAGGGTGGAGCTGTTCGCGTCGTGCTCTGTTGACGGCGACGTACGCGCCGCGGAAGTGACCATGGAGCCGGGTTGCCGCTTCAATGGCGCCTGCACCATGACCGGGTCACGCGATGCCGGGAAGGAATAAACTGGGCCTTGCCCTCTGCCTTTCCGTGGTACTCGGGGCTGGCGCCCAGGTAAATACCGACGCTCTCATACTGTATCGCGAAGGCGAGTACGAGCGGGCGCGCACTGCCTGCATGGCTGAACTCGAGGCGGATTCCGGCAACATGGAAGCATATGTCGTACTGACTTGGAGTCTGGTGGCCCTCGGCCGTTATGCCGATGCGGAACTGTACGCGACCCGGGCCTATGAACGCATCCGCAAGGATCCGCGTATCGTGGAAACCCTCGGCGAAGCCGCCTATCACCAAGGCAAGAACGACCAGGCGCTCGCGCAT
>SPCK01000415.1 GCA_004525355.1 Spirochaetales bacterium | reverse complement strand
TGCATATTCCGATCAAACCTGCCAGGGATTCCGGCCGAAACCTGCCACCTGAACGTCAGCGAAAATAGCCTAATGGGGGGGAAGGTTTGAGTCAATGATTCTGGGTGTTTTACGGAGTGATTCGCCCTTCAATTCAATCTTTTCGGCGTTGGAAAAGAGCCGGTCGCAGATGGCATCGGCTACCGTGGGCTCCCCCAGGATCTCGTGCCAAGTATCGAAGGGCCGTTGGGCGACCACGACGGTAGAGGTCTTGCCCCACCTGTCTTCCAGTATTTCCAGAAACGACAGGCGATCCGGCGCATCCAGTTTGGAGAGGCCAAAATCGTCCAGAATCAAAACGTCTACCTTGGACAGGGCCCGCAATTCCTTTTCGTAACGGTCCCGATTTCTCGCCTGGCGCAAGTGCGCCCATAGTCGCCCGCAGTTGAAATAGCGCGTACGGTAGCCCTGCAGGCACGCATGCCGCCCCAGGGCGCTGGCGAGGTAGCTTTTACCCGCACCGGTGGGCCCGGTGATCAGCAGGTTGCGGCCGGCGGCGATCCAGCGTCCGTCAGCCAACCGGGTGAGCAGGGATTTATCCAAATTGCGTTCCACCCCGGTTGCTACGGTCTGCAACGAAGCTGCATACCGGAATTTGGCCTGCCTCGCCAGCCGTTCGGCCTTCGTCTGCCGACGTTGTTCTGCTTCAGCTTCCACCAGACGGCCAAGGATTGGCCACAGGCTTTCCAGGCTGCTGTCGCCCATATCCTGCAACGATTGCAGGGCAAGACGCATGCCGTCCAGTTTCATTTCCCGCAGGAGCTGGAGGGTCGCGGTCATACCAACGCCTCCTGCCGGTAATACTCCGGGCCCCTGATGTTTTCGTGCAGGGGCAATTCGGGGGTCAGTTCCTCAAGCCTGGCCAGCGCCAGGTCCTCTTCGCCCGCCAGTATGTTCTTGATCCCCTTGAGGGTCCCCTCTCTACGGGACAGGGCGATCCGGCAGACCCGATCGATGCGGTCCGGATGACGCTTGACCACGCGGGCAAGGCCGTCCAGGATCCGCCAGGCTATATCCTGGTGGGCGGCCGCGGTGAGCACCGTAGTAGCCCAAGACGCGACGTGCACGCCGGAGCGGCTCAAGCTTCTGACCAATTCATCCGGGTTGCGTGCCGCGTACCAGGCTTTGGCTTGGTCAAGGTGCTCAGCACGGATGACCTTGCCCCCGTCGGCACAGCGCCGGTGGGTGGTGTAGCGCTCATTCCCGTGCCACACCTCGATCGTCTCGGGGCTGACCAGAATATCCACCTGTTTGTTCTGCAAGGAATTGGGCACCGAATAGGACGTTTTGTCGGCCGGTACGTACACTGCGCCGGTCGGTGGTACCGTCTGGGTCAGCACCTTGGTGATGGCGAACATGGTCGCCGGCAGCGGCTTGAGCGCGCCTTGGTCGATTTCGGCGAAACGGGTACTGCGGCTGCCCGGCAATTTTTGGAAGGGCGTGTCGTTGAGCCGCTTTTCGGCGCTCCGCCAGGCGTTGAGCATGGCGTTCCGGTCGGGAAACACCGTTCCTGCAAGTCGTGCCATGATCTGCCGGTAGACCCCGTTGACGGCGCCTTCGACCAAGGGCTTGTCCTTGGGGTGGTGCGGACGGGCCGGTATGCTGATGACCCCGTAGTGCTCCAGAAATCGCTGGAACAGCGGGTTGTGTACCGGTTCATACCCATCGTGGTGCAGGACCGCACTCTTCAGACAGTCGGGGACCACGGCGTGCGGTACCCCGCCGAAAAACCGGAAGGCTTCCTGGGTGGCCCATACAAAGTCCTCCTGGCGTTGACTGGGTACCGGTACGGAGAACTGGTACGAACTGGCCCCCAATACAGCCAGATATACCTCCTCGTGGTGGTCTTGTCCGTCCTCCGAGCGCCAGTGGAATTTGTCCCCGGTGAAATCGAGATACGCCTTGTCGCCGGCTTTGTGATTGAAAAGGGCGCTGGATTCGGGGGTCTGATATTTCTGCTTCAGCACCAGGCAAAACTGGCTGTACTGCAAGCCCTGCGGGTACGTTTCCAGGTACGATTCGTGGAGCAGCCGTCGGGTCATGTGCTTTTGTGAAAGACGCTTTATATTCGGCTCCAGCCATTCCACCAGTTGCCGATTGGGTTCGGTGGATTGAATGGCCCCTTGTTCTATGCCCAGGTGGCCTTTCAGCGACTGATCGTTCATGGCAGAGAGTTTCCCGCTCGTCAATGGATGTTCCATAAGCCGGTCAAGGTAATCTTTGACCACAGGACGGCTGCAGCCGCTTGCCTGTGCGATGAACCGTACGCTGGCGTTGCGGTCGTTCAGCCTGATACCTAGTACCTTCCTGATCTGTTTCATGCTCTTCCTCGGTCGTGACATGAGTATCCCCCCTACGGAGGGATGCTAACAGACAGGTGGCAGGTTTGCTCCGGAATGGGTGGCAGGTTATGATCGGAATCCGATGCAAACCTGCCGGGGATTCCGGCCGAGGGTGGCAGGTTTCGGCCGGAATCTTGACCCAGTAGGGTGGCAGGTTATGATCGAAATCGGTGGCAGGTTTGGACCGGAATATTCA
>SPCK01000135.1 GCA_004525355.1 Spirochaetales bacterium | reverse complement strand
GTACACGTTGTCCCTGGCCTTTAGCCTGCTCATAGCGACTGGGCTGGACGCATCGTCGTTCGCTCTGGCCCTGTCCTCGGGTATCGGTGGCGTACTCATGGTACGCAAGGCGGAAAAACGCATCGACCTGGTCCGGGCCGGGACCCTGCTGTCCGTCCTGCAGTTCCTGGTGGGGTTCTCACTCGGCGCGCTGGCCGGTCGAGGACCGGCTGGTGCGTTGGGCCTTGGATCCTGGGCCGCGGTGAATGGCTTCTTCTGCGCAATCCTGGCCCTCGGATTCCTGCCCATCCTCGAACAGGCCCTTAATTCGGCTACCGTGTTCCGCCTGCAGGAACTGTCCGACCTCAACGCTCCCGCTCTCAAGCGACTCCTGTCCGTGGCCCCGGGAACCTACAGCCATTCCATAACGGTAGCGCATCTCGCGGAATCCGCCTGCAGGGAAATCGGAGCCGACGCGCTCATGGCGAGGGTCGGTGCTTATTACCATGACATAGGAAAGACCGAGCAGCCCGAATACTTTATTGAGAATCAGTCCGGATACAACAAACACGACGACATCAACCCACGGCTGTCCGCCACAGTCCTCAGGAGCCACGTCAAATTCGGCCTTGAACGGGCTGAGGCGCTCCGGCTTCCGGAATCGGTACGGGCTATCATCGCCGAACACCATGGCACTTCGCTGATCAGTTACTTCTTCGCTCAGGCGCAGAAGGATTCCGCCGAGACAAGCACGGAGGACTTCAGTTACCCGGGGCCCGCCCCATCAAGCAAGGAGGCCGCCGTTGTCATGCTGGCCGATTGCGTCGAGGCAGCGTCCCGCACGCTCAAGCGGCCGTCCATGGTCAAGCTGGAACAGTTCGTCAGGGAGATGATCATGGAAAAATTCGACCATGGTCAGCTGGCTCGTTCCGAGCTGACCTTCCGGGACCTGGGAATCATCGGCAATACGTTCGTGCGCATTCTGGCCGGACATTTCCATTCGCGTATCGAATATCCCAAGGCAAGGGAACAGCAGAAATGAATCGCGTTTCCATTGACGTACGCGATATCGAAGAGCCGGCCTGGCTCGAGCGCCTGGAGACTTTTGCGCTCGCTACCCTGAAGGCAATATGCGTCGACGACTGGGATCTGTCCATCGTGGTCTGCGGAGATGCCCTCATCGCCTCGCTCAACCTCGAGTACCGGCACAGGGAAGGGCCTACGGACGTCCTGTCCTTCGAGCAGGGAGAATGGTACGATGACGAAGCCGGTCGTCGCTTTCTTGCCGGAGACGTGGTACTATCGCTTGATGCCTTGGCGCGGAACGCGTCTGATTTCGGCGTTTCCTTGGACGAGGAGTTGCGGCGCTTGGTAGTGCACGGTATCCTGCACCTGTCGGGCCAGGATCACCAGGGCAACGAGGCGGATGAACCCATGATTGCAAGGCAGGAGGAAATTCTGAAATCGCTGGCGGAGGAAAGAATATTTTGAAACCCAAGGGATTGTTCGACGGTCTGTTCCACAAACGGCACGGAATCGTCGACGACGAGGCTGACGAGATAACGAGCGAGCGGCGCGAGATGATAAAGGGTGTGCAGGAACTCTCCGAGACCACTGTCAAGGAGGTCATGGTTCCGCGGGTCGATACCGTTTTCCTTTCCATCGACGCCGGGCGCGACGAGATACTTTCCGTTGTTCTGTCCTGCGGTCATTCGCGCATACCGGTATACCGCGGCACCATAGACGACGTGGCGGGCGTCCTGTACGTGAAAGACCTTCTGCACGCCATAATCAAGGGCGGCGAGCTCGACCTCGGCGCAATCGTGCGCAAGCCGTTCTTCGTGCCTGATTCCAAGCGCATCGATTCGTTGTTGCGCGAATTCAAGCGCAGGCACGTCCATATCGCCATCGCCATCGATGAATACGGCGGCGTCTCCGGCATCGTCTGCATGGAAGATATAATCGAGGAAATCGTCGGCGAGATACAGGACGAGTTTGACAACGAGCGGGAGGACGTGGTCGCGCTGGGTGATTCGTCCTGGCTCGTCGATGCCCGCATCAACATCGAAGACCTGAATGACGAGCTCGAGCTCGGGCTGCCGGTGGAGGAATTCGATACCCTGGGCGGTTTCGTGTTCGACCTGTTCGGCAAGATACCATCGCGGTATGAGAAGGTCATCTGGAGGGATTATGATTTCGTCATCCAGGAAATGGACGGGCACAGCATAAGCGCCGTCAAACTGGTCAGGCGTCCAGACGCGCCCGAGGAAACATGAGCCGCTTCGGGACCCGGTCGGGCGCTGTCCTCGCACTGGCCCTGCTGATTTTCGGGGCGACGGCGGGAGCCCAGATTTCTCAGGATCCATTGTCACTGTACAGGCAGGCGCGGCTTCTGATGGTACAGGGCGAAACATACCGCGCTGTGGACGCGTTGCTCGAAGCCACGGCCCGCAACCCGGCCTACGCCGATGCCTGGCTGGCCCTTGCCCAATGCCAGTACGACCTGAGGGAGTACGAGCGGGCCATCTATTACCTTGGCGAGGCGGCGCGTTACGGGCCGCGGTCGCCCGCGACGCTCGTCTTGGAAGGTTTCAGCCTTATCGGACTCGGACGGGTGGACGAAGCGCGTCCGCTGTTCGAGGGAGCTCTTGCCGTGTTCCCCAACGATCGGGACGCGCGTTTCGGGTTGGCTCTGCTGGACCTGCGGACCGGTCGTACGTCCGACGCCCGCGCCCGCCTTTCCGCGAGCCTGCGCGCCGTACCCCGCGACTCCCGGGCGCTGCTCTCCTTGGCCCTCATTACCAGGGCAGAGGGCAAGCCGCAGGAATCCGCTTCATATCTTGCCGAGGCCTTGCGCTGGGCGGCCGATGACCCGGACGTCTGCTACGCGGCCGCGGTGGTGGCCTATGAAAACGGCGATCTGCCCGAGGCAGCCCGCCTCGCTCGGATCGCTATCGCCGCACGGGCGACTCATGCGCGGTCACGGAACCTCCTCGCGTCAATCTACCTGGAGACGGGCGCCTACGACGAATCCAGGACGATACTGGAAGGATCCCTGGCCTTCGACCGCAAGGACGCGCAAGCCTGGTATCTTCTGGGCATGACGCAAGGCGCGGCAAGCAACTATGCCGAAGCCGAGTACGCATTCTCCTCCCTGGTCGGGATGCGTCCGGATGACGAGATCGGCCGCCTGGCCCTGGAAAACCTGGTAATGGCCGGCACCAAGCTCGAGGATCCGTCCCGGGCCGCGTATGCGGCGTGGCGCTTCGACCGTGCCGCCGAGTTCGAGCGCCGATTCCAGTACGACCGCGCATTGGCCGAATATCGGAGGGCCCTTTCCCTCGACCCGTACGCCAACCAGGGACGCCGCCGCTACGCCGAGCTCCTCCGCCTGGCCAAATTGCCGTCTTCCTACCTGGCCGAACTCGGCTTCCTGGCGGATTTGGGCAAGTCCGATACCGCCCTGAACGACGCACTGGAGATTTACGGTAGCCTGTTGGAAGGGAGCGTGGGGCGGGACTGGAAGACCGACCCGCTGGCCCTGGCCGCCAAACCCTATCGCCTGGCCGTGTACGCATCCGGGCCCGGTGGCGCCCCGTACCACGCGGGCTCGGACCTCGTGGCCGCCCGCTACGTACGGGATCTGTTCGCCTTTTCACCGTCCATCGATCCGTCTCCGGGCATCGCCCGCGTCGATTCGTTCTCGGACGCGTTCCGCATGGCGCGGGAATCGGGTGCGGATTACTACCTTGTGGTACGCGTGGCCGAGACCGAACGGGATGTGCTGGTGTCCGCGGAACTGCGGACGGCAAGGACGGGCGCCCTGGTGGAGCGTATTGACGCGCCGCGTTCCGGAAACGACAGGGTGGGGCTGGCCGCCGAACGAATTGTTTCCCGTACCCTGGCCATTCTGCCGATCAGGGGTACGCTCCTGTCGCGCAAGGGCGATCGCGCCTTGGCCAACATGGGAAGGGTTGACGGAGTCGTCGTGGGCGATGTGTTTCTGGTTGTCAAGAACGGCGGCGTAGCCATCCGGCCAGACGGGCCGGGGCTTACCTGGAAGGATACCGACGTGGTAGCCAAATTTACGGTGACCCGCCTTGACGACGAAGCCTGCGAAGGCCGGCTCCAGCGGGTGGGCTTCTTTGACCGGACCAACGCCCTTGATACTTTGGTTCGCGAGCCGCCCGCGGATGCCACACTCGTCGCACCTGCCTCCGAACCGTCCGCCCAGGCCACTCCCGCCCTGTGGACGACGCTGTTCGATCGGGTACGCAGTCTGTACTGATAGAACTTTGTCTGGCGTGCCCTCGCGTTCCGCTTGGGCCGCGCTCTACGCGAGTAGTACGTTCCTCGCCGCATCGCGAGGCAACGCGATGCGGCTTGCGGTACGCGCTACTCGCCTCCGATCGCTCACGCGCACCCTGCAGAAAACACTGACTCCTTCAGACGGTAGATTGAACCGGAGCGCTTGATTCATCGAGAGCCCGGTCAGGGACCCGGTGAGAGGGCATGGTATAAAAACGCATATAATAATTTCAAATATTGAAAATATCGTTCAAATATCAAAAGATGTCTTGCGTGTCTTTCATGAAACGTGTACAATGCTCCCCAGGCGGTACTAATGGACCGTCAAGTCGTAATTACGGTCATGTTCGGAAAAATAAGGAGGGCATAATGAACGCGTATATTCGAGAAGTCCTGGACGGACTCAAGGCTCGGGCTCCCTGGGAAACCGAATTTCTCCAGGCTGCAGATGAAGTACTGGAAACCATAGCTCCGCTCATCGAGAAGGATCCCAAGTACAAGGCCCAGCGCGTCCTCGAGCGCATTGTCGAACCCGAGCGCACCATCATGTTCCGCGTGCCGTGGATGGACGACAAGGGCGAATACCACGTGAACCGTGGCTACCGCGTCCAGTTCAACAGCGCCATCGGCCCCTACAAGGGCGGAATCCGCTTCCACCCGAAAGTTACGCTCTCCACACTCAAATTCCTGGGCTTCGAGCAGACGTTCAAGAACAGCCTGACCGGCCTGCCCATGGGCGGCGGCAAGGGCGGTTCCGACTTCGATCCCAACGGCAAAAGCGACAACGAGATCATGCGCTTCTGCCAGAGCTTCATGACCGAGCTGTGCAAGTACGTAGGCGCCGACACTGACGTGCCCGCCGGCGACATCGGCGTGGGCGGCCGCGAGGTCGGTTTCATGTTCGGCCAGTACAAGCGCATCCGCGACGAGTTCACCGGCGTACTGACCGGCAAGGGCCTGTCCTTCGGTGGTTCCCTGGTTCGCCCCGAGGCCACCGGCTTCGGCGCCGTGTACTTCGCCAAGGAAATGCTCAAGCTCACGGGCGATACCCTGCAGGGCAAGACCATCTCCGTGTCCGGCTTCGGCAACGTGGCCTGGGGCGCCTGCATCAAGGCCTCCGAGCTGGGCGCCAAGGTCGTGACCGTTTCCGGCCCCGACGGCTACGTGTACGATTCCGACGGCATCTCCACCCCCGAGAAGCACAAGTACCTCCAGGAGATGCTGGTCATCGACCGCAACAAGGTCGAAAACTACGTCAAGAAGTTCCCGGGCGCCAAGTTCTTTGCGGGCAAGCGCCCCTGGGAGCAGAAGGTCGATATCGCCATGCCCTGCGCGATCCAGAACGAGCTGTCGGGCGAAGATGCCCATGTCCTGCTCAAGAACGGCGTGCAAATCGTGGTCGAGGTCTCCAACATGGGCTGCACCCCCGAGGCCTGGAAGCTCTTCGTAGAGAAGAAGATTCCCTTCGCGCCCGGCAAGGCCGCCAACGCTGGTGGTGTGGCCACCTCTGGACTGGAGATGAGCCAGAACTCCATGCGCCTGGTCTGGTCAGCCGAGGAAGTCGACAAGAAATTGCACGACATCATGATCAATATCCATGAGACCTGCGTGAAAACCGCCAAGGAATTCGGCATGGAGGGCAACTACGTGGTAGGAGCCAATATCGCCGGATTCAAGAAGGTTGCCGATGCGATGATCGCCCAAGGCCTGGTCTGATAGATCGGTAAAAAAGGGGACGGACCAGCGTAAGCCCGTAAAGGGCTCCCAATGAATCCGTGAGAAGCCGTTATGGGGGTATCCTCCATGACGGCTTTTTTTCTTCGCGCGATACCGGTCGATCTACTGCGTCGTTTCTTCGCGCTTGACGACTCACATACAGTAGTATGGTCGTCTTCTCGCGCTTGGGCACTCCTTGTAGCTCATCCCGGTATCGCGCGAAGCATTTCTGGAGAAGAACGCGATCTGTTGCGTCGTTTCTTCGCGCTTGACGACTCACATACAGTAGTATGGTCGTCTTCTCGCGCTTGGGCACTCCTTGTAGCTCATCCCGGT
>SPCK01000054.1 GCA_004525355.1 Spirochaetales bacterium | reverse complement strand
GCCCGACAACACTGAATATCGCCGGGTCTGCCCCGTATGCGAAAAGATCGTGCCCAAGGACGGATACTTGGTGGCTCGCTATTTCGAGAGTCCCCAGCGTCGGCATGTGCACGTGCTGGGATGCTCAGGTTGTCGCCGGGCTTAGCAGCCTTGCCTACGGGCTGCAATCATCCGCTATCGATCCAGCGCCGCCAGGTACCTATCGTCGATGGGACGAGCGCCCGCCGACCTGCCCAGGCGCCGTTCTGGCCGATTGGGACCGTGATAATCGCTGCCGCCGGTAACGCGCAGGCCGAATTCCCTGGCCATGGCCTCCAGCCGCTCGCAGTCTACAACGCGCGCTGTCGGATGCCAGGCTTCGATGCCGTCGACCCCCCGTTCCTTCCATTCTCCCATGAGCAGGCGCATGCGGCTCCAGCTGACGAAAAGCGACAACGGATGCGCGACGACGGCCAGACCGCCCGAACCTTTTATGACGTCCATGGCCTCGTCCAGGGGCAGGCAGGCTTTCTGGATGTACATGGACCGCCCTTTTGCCAGATAGCGATTGAATGCGTCCTGCTTGCTGCGAGCCAGTCGCTTTCTGACCATCAGGTCCGCGATATGCGGCCGACCCACCATGCCGCCTCCGATCTCCGCCTTGAAGTCGTCGTAGGGCACGTCGAGGCCCAGCTCCTTGAGGTTGTCGAACACGGCACGGTTACGGCTGTCACGGGAATCCGCCAGCTCGCGGGCCGCCGCGACCAGTTTCGTATCGATGGCGCCGAAGTCGAGCCCGAGCAGGTGGAACTCCCCAGGCCCGAAGACGATCTCGATCTCGATACCCGGCACGAAACGCAGTCCGAGGCGCAAAGCGGCCCGGGACGCCTCGTCAAGGCCATCGAGACTGTCGTGGTCGGTCAATGCTATCGCGGACAAGCCCTCGGAGGCCGCCTTCTCGATAAGTTCGGTTGGGCTCAGGACCCCGTCACTCGCTGTAGAGTGGGTATGTAAGTCTATCATGCGATGAACATTGTGACCGAAGGCGTCAACCTTGAAAAGCACCCGCAATCATGATTCGCCCCGTCAAGTCTTGTTCCAGAGTTTGGCCAGATTCGCTCTCGCGCCGGCATTCTGCGGGTCCAGGACGACGGCGCGCTCAAGGCACCGTATCGCTTCGGCCGACCGACCCAGTCGCAGGTAAGCCACCGCGAGGTTGTTGAGGGCTCTGGTATCCGCAGGCCTGGCAACCAGTATGCGCTCAAGAACCTTCGCTGCCTGCTCGCAATCACCGCGCTTGAGAGCGATGATCGCGTAGCGGTGCGCGTCCTTGATATTGACCCTGGATCCCCGAGGAACCGCGCTTCCGGCGCTCGATTCCTTGATTCGATCCCTGGCCGCGAATTCCACTTCCGCTGGAGACGCTGTTTCGGCCGTTCTATTTCCCTCGGCGGGGACATTCCCCTCGGCCGGTCGTTCCTCTTTCTTCTCCTCGCAGGCGGCGGCCTCGGCGGCGGCCCGAGCCTCCGCGGCTTTGCGGTCGTGAATCCGGAAGCGCCTCCTGAGTGTCAAGCCAATCCATCCGCAGGCCGCGACCAATGCAAGCGCACCCGCGCCCAGAGCCATTCGAGCGCCGTTCCATGACGGCACCACGGCCAGGGGAGTCACCGTTGCGGGTCCCGATACCTCAAGGTACGCGATCGCGATGCCGGATGCGTCCTTGACCGCCGCCGCCCCGGCAAGCCAGAACCCGTTCGGGTCCTGTATCGTTCCGGATACGGCTTGACCATTGCCGAAGGCGGACGCGTACTCCTCAAGGCCATAGCGCTGGGGCAGGCCGGGCCGGTACACTCCCACGTTATCGCAGACGAAACGCAAGATGCCGTCACTCCGGGAGTACAGCGTCACATACGCCGTCGACACGCCGCTATCCGCTGCGCTTCGAGCCAGATCGGCCAGCTTTGAGCGCAGGGCGATCCATGGTTCGCCGCCGAAATCCGCAGGAGTCCTTACGCGCTCGACCAGGGCCGCGTCAATACCGCCGACGCTCCGTTCCGCGATCGCTTCCAACCGGGCGCGCCCGGCGAGGTTGCGCTCCGCAGTCACGGAAACGGCGTCGTCATGAGCAATCCAGCCGACGAAAATAGCCGCGGCCAACAAACCCGGCACGGCACCAGCAAGTCCGGCCAGCATGATCGGCCCGCGCCGTATCATCGATGCTATCAGGGTCATTATGACGATGATGACAGCCAACGCCGTCCCGGCTGCCATCGCCCAGGCCATCATCCCTTTGCGGACCGTACCGTCATCCAGCTCCGGGATCGGCGCCGTTCGCAGGGTACGCGCCATCCGGTCCCAGGAGACCACCACCGATGACGCCTGTTCCACGAACGAGATACGGTTGCCCCGGACGGAAACGGTCTCCAGGATGGGTCCGCGACCGTCACGGCTAATGCCGGAAAGCGCTGATCGGTCAATCAGTCGGGAGACGGTCCCATCGGTGGCCACCAACGCGATGTTGCCACGATATGCATCGACCGCGAGAAGCGATCCGTCGGGAAGATACCGGACATCGGTCGGAAAGGCCAGATCGTCCTTGAGCTCGGAAAGTAATTCGAACCTGCCGCGCACGTAGCGAACGATGGCGCCGGCCGTCGCAATGGCGACGGCCCCTTCCGGCCCGCCGGGAGCCACGGAAGCGGCGCCCATGGACCAATCGGTCTTGATGACCACGCGTTCCCGGCCGTCCTTGAGACCGACCTTGGCCAGCGACACCAACCCATCGTCGGCTGCGAACAGGTACCACAACGAATCGCCGTAGGCCCGAAGGGACCCGCGCACGAAGCCGCCGGTATCGCTGAAACGCTTCTGCGTCAGTACGCCGGCAGGCTCACCATCGATTCCTATCCTGATAAGGCGCTCGAAACGCTGCCAAGTCCCAGGTTCGCCACCGGTCGGGACCTCGACATCCAACCGGTCCAGTACATATACCGTACCGTCGTCCGCGACGTCCACCGCGGTGATGCTGCCATACAGGCTGTCCCGACCGGCTACCCAGAGGACATCGCCTTCGGCCGTCGTCCTGATGATCCGGCCTCCATCTTCCGCCACAACATAACCACCATCGGGCATCGCAAAGGCCGAGCGTGGGAAGGACAACGGGAACGAATCGTCCCCGGGCGGCCAGACCAGGTAATCGCGCAAGAGCCAGGCGCCTACAGCGCAGGAAGCGCCAAGAACCACGATTATAAACAAAAAAATTACCGTTCGTTTCATGATCACCGCCAATTCATAGTGGCGCCACCGCGAGCTGCGGTCCGCCCTCCTATCGAGTATCGGCAATTTAAATACGGCGCGCCAGCACGACTGGCCGGCAAGTCGCTTCCGTAGTCCGAAATTTCATGCCCTTTCATCAATTTGGCTCTTTTGAAAAGCCGGGAGATTTGAGCCAATTTCAAAAATCGGTTACTTTTGAAATTGGCTTTGCAATTGCTCGCGGTTCTTGACATATAAAGAAACCGCTACGCAAATTGCGCATTGTTATGGTAGCTCTTTCAAAATGCAGCTGCCTTTTTAAAAGAGCCTCATTTAATAGAAATTGTTTCGTATCCGTCCGATTTCGGATGGTACCGATGGTCCGGACGGTTTATACTTTGAAAAAGCTTGAGGAGGACCCATGACGTTGAGCTTCGCAATTATCGCCATCATCGCGGGCGGGGTACTCGCCCTGATATACGCGATACTGAAAAGCGCCTGGATTTTCCGCATTTCCGTAGAGAACGAAACGCTCAAGCGCATTTCGGGCTATATCGCGGATGGCGCACGCGCATTCCTGGGCCGGGAATACGCGGTACTGGTTCCATTCGTAATCATCGCGGCAACGTTCCTCGCGCTGGCAAATACGGGACCGCTCCGTTTGCAGGCGGTTTCATTCGCCCTGGGCGCCCTGTGCTCGGCAGCCGCCGGCTTCTTCGGCATGCGTGTCGCTACCGCCGCCAATTCACGCACGGCCATGAAAGCTGCCGAAGGCGTGGATCCTGCCCTCCAAGTCGCCTTCGCAGGCGGATCGGTCATGGGAATGACGGTCGTCGGCCTGGCCCTTCTGGGCATCGCCTCGGTGCTTGCTCTGAGCATCACCCTGTTCGGTGAAACAGTCGGAGATCTCAGCGGCATCGTCTTTCCCATCCTGGCTGGGTTCAGCCTCGGAGCTTCCACTATCGCCCTCTTCGCCCGGGTAGGCGGAGGCATTTTTACCAAGGCCGCCGATGTCGGTGCCGACCTTGTGGGCAAGGTTGAGGTTGGTATCCCCGAAGACGACCCGCGCAATCCTGCCGTCATTGCGGACAACGTTGGCGACAATGTTGGCGACGTTGCCGGAATGGGCGCCGACCTCTTCGAATCCTATGTCGGCTCCATCGTCGGCTGTGTTGTTCTGGGCGTCGCCACCGCGGCAAGCGATGACGTCAGGATCCGGCTGGCGGTGTTCCCCCTCGTCATGGCCGCCGTCGGTGTACTCGCGTCCGTGCTGGGCACCTTCTTCGTACGCGCCCGCAAGGGCAGGTCTCCGCAGGCAGCGCTCAATGCGGGCACCTTTGGCGCGGCCGGCCTGGCGGCACTCGCCATGTACCCGGTCGCGGCCCTTGTCATGGGTGGCGGCCGCTTCGGTACCGGCAACTGGGGCGCGCTTAATATCGCTCTGGCATCCGCCTTTGGCCTCCTTGCCGGTACAGCCATCGGCGTACTTACCGAGTTCTTCACCGGCACCGACACGCAACCGGTCAGAAAAATCGCCAAGTCCTGCGAAACCGGAGCGGCCACCACCATCATCACCGGCATGGGCGTGGGCATGATGTCTACCTTGCCCCCGGTCCTGGTCATCGGCGCGGCCATCCTGGGCTCCTATGCCCTTGGCGGCTTGTACGGCATCGGCGTCGCCGCCCTGGGCATGCTCCTGACACTGGGAATCGAGCTGTCCGTGGACGCCTACGGTCCCATCGCCGACAACGCTGGCGGACTGGCCGTCATGTCCGCCATGGACCCGAAGGTACGTGAGGTTACCGACGGCCTGGATGCCGTTGGCAACACCACCGCAGCCATCGGCAAGGGCTTTGCCATCGGCTCGGCCGCCCTGACCTCGATCATCCTGTTCAGCGCCTTCACCCAGGCCGCCGTAGGCGACGTGGCCTTGGCCTTCAGCATCACCGATCCGCAGGTTCTGGTCGGGCTACTCCTGGGCGGCATGATACCCTTCCTCTTCTCAGCCCTGGCCATGGACGCCATCGGTGTTTCCGCCTTCGCCATGATAGAAGAAGTGCGCCGCCAGTTCCGCGAGCGGCCCGGCATCCTGGAAGAGACCGAGACGCCCGATTATCGCGCCTGCGTCGACATTTCCACCAAGGCCGCCCTCAAGAAGATGATCCTCCCGGGTGCCATCGCGGCGATCACTCCGGTGCTTGTCGGATTTACCGGCGGTATCCAGATGCTCGCCGGGCTCCTTGCGGGCGTCACCGTCACCGGCGTCCTCCTGGCAATATTCATGTCCAACACCGGCGGCGCTTGGGACAACGCCAAGAAACTCATCGAGGCCCGCGCCTTTGGCAAGGGCTCGGAAGCGCACAAGGCGGCCGTGGTCGGCGACACCGTCGGGGATCCCTTCAAGGATACCGCAGGTCCGGCCATCAACATCCTTATCAAACTCATGGCGATCATCTCGCTGGTGATCGCCCCGATGCTCAAATCCTTCTGGGGGTAAACGATGAACGACGACAAGCACTTGTACCTGGTGGTCCACCCGAACCACGCACTGATCGCAAGCCAGCTCGAGCCCGAGCCCTTCGCCAAGCACTACACGCAAGGGTCCACCCGCTACTTCGAGGGCAGGCTCATTTTCGTGGAGTTGGACCCGGCCTTCCGCCACCCGTACTTCAAGATCGACGCCGCCCTGGAGGATCTCAAGCCTCACGAGGACGGTCGACTCAAGGCAACCAAATTCATATCCAACTACCGGACCCTGGAACACGTCAGCTTCGACGCGCTGGGCGACCTGTACTACTGCAACTCCCTTGGTGATTTCGTCAAACTGCCGTCCGCCGACTACGACCCCACACTGCGCGGCGACGAGATGCGCATCGTCCTGGAGATCAACCCGATCAAGATGATGGTGCTCACCAAGTACAACTTCCTCGAGTATGCCTTGTACATCACCGACCCCGCCGTACCCAAGGGCGCCCCGGTCATGTTCTACGCCCAGCTTGAATTCAACGTGGACGACTTCCTCAAGGAATTCCAGGACAACCCGTTCATCCGCTGCTTCGTGCCTGGCATCCACCCGGCGCGCCTGCGCGAGGCCATTCTCGAGGTCCGCGCCAGACCCGGCAAGAACACCAAGGGCCTGTCCCTGGACTGCCCGGTTGACCGCATTTCCTACAAGTTCCTGCGTCACGGCTTCATGTTCGCCTCGGCCAACCAGACCAAGTTCTACCCCCTCTTGTCCCTCGAGGACGTCGAGAGGCAGTACTACAAGTTCTGGAAGAATATGTAGTACAGGACGGATTTTCCATAATCGCCAATCCTGCCTTTGGGTTGGCGCCAAACATACTACGCAACGTACCGGGAGGTAACGATGCTTGACAATGAAATACTGACTGCCATAAAGGCCGGCATGAAAGGCGAACTCGATTCAGTCACTGTCTACGAGGACGCCGCGAAGGTTTCAACAGGTGAAGTCAAGGATTTTTTCCTTGATCGGGCCGCGGCCGAGAAGCAGCACTTCAATTACCTGCTTGAATATTACAAAACCAATACCGTCAACCTGACGCCTGAACGCAATGCCCAGGCGGAACTGGGCGGCGGATGGAAGTCTGCCATCATCGGAGAGGCATTCCTGAAGCAGGTCGCATCCTCAAGGCAATTGTCCGCGGCTGTCGCAGCGGCCGTCCACCTGGAAGCGGACGCGATCCGCCACTACCGCGACTGGGCGGCGCGGGTGGACGCACCCGAACTCAAGAAGCTGCTGAACACGCTCGTCGACTGGGAAGAACAGCACTACGCCGACCTCCTCCTGATGCAGGAGGAAATGCAACGCTACTACTTTGACATAAACCACTTCGAACCGTTCTGAGATCGCCCTGCCGCAAGCCGTTCAGAGATCGTCTTGCGGCGGCGAGATTGCATCATCACCACCGGTTGCGTACATCCTCGGCAAAGCCCGGGAAGCGGTCGAGCCGAATCTTTTTGCCGTCATCGAGGAAGGCCGTCCCGGTAAACTCCCCGAACACCTGGTGCTGCACCGAACTGATGAGTCCCAGGTTCATCGATGAATTCCTGTCCACGAGAGGCTGGAATCCCATCTCGAAGCGGCCGTCGGAACTCGTGAATCGCCAGGGTTTGGCATAGTCGCTTTCATCAAGATGAAACGTGACTTCATCCAGCTTGTGTACCTTGCCCGCGTAGAAAAGCGCGTTCTCCGAAGCCGGCGTCCGGTCTGTAAACCCATAACCGACGTTCCAGCCGAAGGGTACGCCTTCAACGTAACCGGAGGCCGAACCCCAGTACCAGCGGTTCCTGTAGGTCCAGGTTCCCCGACCCCAATCCAGGGCGCCAAAGTCGCGGGTCGGATCGTACTCGTAGCGCCTGCCGCCGATCGTGAACCCGCCGGATGCCTGCATGCAGTTGATCTTTCGGTTGTAATAGAAGGCGCTGCGATTCTCCTGCCACGAGGTGGCGATGTTCATGCTCTCCAGGTCCGGCGGCTGGGTCAGTACGACCGCGCCCTCGAGACCCCTCTCGCCCTGGGCGTTCAGGATTCCGGGCGCCCTGAACGACAAAGTACGGACGCCGCCTGCACTGACGAACTCAAGCGACAGGTTCTTGTCTCCGAATGTGACCTGTCCCTCGTTAGAGTCGGCGGGAAAACCCGTTTTGCCCAACGGCAGGATCGACAGCGTATCGACCTGGTGGAAAAACCTCGCGTTGAAATCCAGGAAGCAGACAGCGAAAAGCCCGGCATATCCCAGATCGCTCATCGTCAACGTCACGCCGAATCGTCCGTCATGTGACAGTATCGAATAATAGTCCCATTCCTTGATGCGCAAGGGATTGGCCTTTATGTGCTTCCGGTCGTAACTCCAGTACGGCCGGCGAGCCCATCCCTCCCTGACAATATGTCCACGCCCGTCCAGCAGTTCCAGGGATTCGGTTACTTCAGTCTGCATGCAGCTCCCTCCATGAATTCCGCGAGCCTCCGGCTTTCCTCGAAGGCTGCCTGGAAGAACGTAGGCCCGCCGCCGCCCTTGCCGCCCGATTCCAGCATGAGCGGCTTCAGGAGCGCCGACAGGTTCCCGCCGTCGGGACAGGATGCCGCGGCCTTCAGGTCGAGCCCGCTCGCCACGACCGCCGCAAGGCCGAATCCGGACAGGGCCTTGGCCAGGCGCATGGCGCCGGCGAAGTCGCCATCCGGCAATGACACAATTACCGGCGCTCCGGCCGGTACCCCTGAGGCGATCGACTTTGCCTCTGCGGTCGCGGCGGCATCCAGGGCCGACTTCAGCGCTGCTTCGAGCTCCCTGTTCCGGTTCGACAGCGCGGCCGTCGCGCTGACCACGTCGTCCTCGGCCGTTCCGTTGACCGCCGCGGATTCGCGTACGATTCCGGTCAGCCTGCGGTAATCGGCGTACGCCCTGCCGCCTGCCACGAAATACACGCGAGTCATTCCCTTGTATTTCTCAGCCTTCAGAATACGGAACGCGCCGATCGAGCCGGTTCCGCAAAGATGGGTACCCGCGCACGGCGTAAAGTCGATACCATCGATCTCCAGTATTCTAAGGACATCTTCATCTTCTGGGGGCTTGCGCCTGAGCGGGAACGCGGCCGGATTTTCCGGCGGACACAGGTGCGTGATAATGGGATAATCATTCCGGATAACGGAAAGAACCGCATCCTCGATACCGTCCGTATCGACCCGGTCCATGGAGGAGAGATCCACGTCGATGGAGGAATAGCGCTCGCCCAGGTGGAAGGACCGCGTCGGTCCTCCCAATAGCCGCAGGATCGTCGCTGACAGCAGGTGCTGGGCCGTATGCTGTTCGCTATGGTCGCGCCTGCGTCCCGCGTCCAGCACACAGCGGACAACGCCGCCCTTCACGATTTCCTGGAGAACGATCCCGTCCGGCGCCTTGCCGAGATAGTGGAGGATTTCACCGCCGTCATGGATCACCGCGACGACGGGATATCCCGCGACGGTCCCCAGATCGCACGGCTGGCCGCCGCCTTCGGGATAGAACAGCGTACGGTCAAGAAGTACGGCATCACCGCCGCTCTCGCCATCGGCTCGAACCTCAAGCACCGTCGCGTCGCATTCATGAAGGAAAGGCTCGTCATAGAACAGTGGCATGGTTATCATACATTGATCGTAACACGGCAGGACACAGGGGTAAAGCGATTCGGGGTGGGCACGCCGTGCCTTGCGGGAACCGGACGGTTACTTTTCCCGCATGATCACGACGCCTGTCCATCCATTCGGTGGCGGCGTCTTGATGAAGCCGGCGCAGCGCGCGGCAAAGCGCTTGGCAGCCAGATCTTCCGGCTGCAGGCGCAGTGCGGCGCT
>SPCK01000239.1 GCA_004525355.1 Spirochaetales bacterium | reverse complement strand
TGAGCGAAATCAAAAACGTTCGGCATCGTCACATATGAATTTCAAAAAATTCCTTTAATTTTCACATTTTATGCTTGTAGCTCAAAGCAACACATGCTACACTCCATGATATAGGATATATGATATAACCAACAAAAATATCCTGCAAGAAAGATGTGTACAGTCCTTGTTCCTGACTATAGGGTGTGGTCTTTCATACGGCCACTTATTCGTATTTTAAGCGAGGTTGACGTGAACAAAGGTGAGCCAGTCGTCGTCGGGGAACAGGAATTGATGCCGGTAGACGGAGAGAAGATCCTTCAGGAGAAGGAGCGGGAATCCAAGTGGCGCAGGAACCTGGATATATCCTGGAAATATGTTGTAACGATAATTTCTATCATTTTCATTTCTTACCACCTTGTGACTTCGCGCTTTGGCATGCCGGAGACGATCAAGCACAGGGCGATACATGTGGGTTTCATCCTGGTACTCGTGTTCCTCCTGTTTCCCGGAACCAAGAAAGCGCCCAGGAATCGACCGAGCGTGATAGATGTCATCCTCGCATTGGTTTCGATCGGCGTTACGGTCTATACCTTGATGACGAGGGACGCGTTCCTCCTGCGCGGAGGCGTCGCCGTGCCCCTGGATCTCATCGTGGGCGGTATCGTCATGCTCCTGGTCCTGGAGTCGTGCAGGCGGGCGGTGGGACTTCAGTTGTTCATACTCGTCATCGTTTTTATCCTGTACGCGTATCTTGGTAAATATATTCCCGGGGTACTGTCCCATCGAGGCCATACTGTTCAGCGGATCATCTACCAGATGTACCTGACCAGCCAGGGTATTTTTGGTATGCCGATAGGCGTATCGTCGACATATCTGATCATTTTCGTCGTCCTCGGAGCCATGCTGGAGAAGAGCGGCCTGAGCAAGCTGTTCAACGATTTGGCAATGGTTGGAGGCGGTCGTCTGGTAGGCGGGCCTGCAAAGGTATCCGTCATAGCAAGCGCGCTCATCGGCATGATCAGTGGCAGCGCGGCCACCAATGTCGCCACGACGGGCGCCTTTACCATCCCGCTCATGAAGAAGGTCGGCTACAAGGCGTACTTCGCGGGAGCCATAGAAGCTGCGGCGTCCACCGGCGGGCAGTTCATGCCGCCCATCATGGGCTCGGTCGCCTTTATCATGGCGGAATTCCTGGGCGTTCGCTACGGCAGGATCGCCGCGGCGGCCATTATTCCCGCGCTGCTGTATTTTGCCGGCGTATTCTTCCAGATAGATCTCCGGGCCCGAAGACTGGGCCTCAAGGGATTGTCCAAGGAAGACATGCCCGATCTGAAACACACCGTACTACGTTACGGCCATATGATCATCCCGATCTTCGTGCTCATCTACCTCTTGTTCGAAGGCCGGACGCCCTTGTATGCCGCCTTCTATACAGTGGTCATCACGGCGCTTCTGTCCTGGGTCCGCAAGGAAACCCGCATCGGTCCCAAGGAACTCAAGGATGTGGCGGTCAACTCCGCCAGAAGCAGCCTGAGTATCGGTGTCGCGATGGCCAATGCAGGTTTCGTCGTGGCGGTCCTTTCCATGACCGGCATCGGCATGATCCTGGCCGATAACATCATACTGCTTTCAGGCGGCCACCTGGCCATCGCCCTGGTCTTGGTCATGGTGGTTTCGATCATCCTGGGCATGGGCCTGCCGACCAGCGCGTGCTACGTGATCTCCGCTTCCATCGCGGTACCCATACTGACCAAGATGGGAGTACCGCTCTTTCAGGCGCATTTCTTCGTGCTGTACTACGCGGCGCTGTCCACCATTACGCCTCCGGTGGCCCTGTCGGCCTATGTCGGTGCCGGAATGGCCGGTGCCTCGCCCAACAAGGTGGGCTGGACCGCGTTCCGCCTGGCTATAGCCGGTTTCATCGTGCCGTTCTTCTTCATCTACGAGCCGGCCATGCTTCTGATCTCCGACTCCGCACTGTTCATCATCTGGTCGGCGTTGACGGGCCTGGGCGGTACCTTCCTGCTCGCCATAGCAGCAGAAGGATACTTGACCATGCGGCTTCCCGTATATCTGCGTGTGTACTTCCTGGGCGCTGCCATTTCGTTGATCATTCCCGGCCTGATGACCGACTTGATCGGAATCGGGATGGCACTTTTGGGCATGTTGTTCATTCGCTTCCTCAAGATGCGGGCGTCGACGGCAATGGCATGACAGAACGCCGGCCTCCCGCATGGGCGGGTCGCCAGCGACATACCGAATATCTGGCATTCAGGCCATGAAAATGGTCATTTATATCTGCGATATCGCCTTAGGGCGGAAGGAGGACGATGTATGATCAGTATCATGAAGAAAGGTTTCGTTCCATTACTGGTGCTTGCGCTCGTAATGGTTGCGCTATCCTGTGCTCCCAAGGCGGAGGGTACGGCGGAGGCCGCCCCGACCACGATACGCCACATCACGATGGGCACGGCGGGCGTGGGCGGAACGAACTATCCCACGGGAATCGCGATGTCGGCGCTCTGGAACGCCAATATCCCCGGCATCAAGGCAGTGGCAATAGCCACCAATGGCAGTCCGCACAATATCGACCTCTTGCGCACCAATGACGCAGATGTGGCCCAGTGCCGTTCACTGGAGGCGTATCGTGCCTTCAACGGCATATCGCCCTATCCGGAAAAGATGCCGTGGCTGCGCTCCCTCACCGGCGGCCTGTTTTCTGACGTGTTCCAGGTAGTAGCCACCAAGGCCAGCGGCATCAAGTCGATCGCCGATTTCCGTGGCAAGCGCATCGCTGTCGGTCCCGTAGGATCAGGCGGCGAGGTCGACGCCCGCGAGACGCTCGCGGCCTACGGCCTTACCTACAACGACGTGAAGGCCAGCTTCGTCGAGTTTGCCCAGGGCATCGAGATGATCGATGACGGCCTGGTGGACGGCGGCATCATCGGCGTGGCCCTCGGAGCAGCGGGCATGCAGGAACTCATGCTCGGCGGCAAGGTTATCATACTTCCCATCACCGACGACGCGCTCAAGGCGCTCAAGAAGGTGAACGAGTTCTACATCAGGCGCAATATCCCTGCCGACATATATCCCAACCAGAATTATACGGTGGCCACGGTAGGAACCCCGCCCGATGTCGTGATCGTTCGCGAGGAGATGGATGCGGACCTGGTCTACAAGATGACCAAGACCCTGTATAGCAATCTTCCGGCCATCCACGCGGTTTCAGCACTCCTTACGCAGTTCACCAAGGACTTGGTATTGCCCGAGGATCAGATGCTTATTCCGTATCATGAAGGCGCGAAGAAGTATTTCAAGGAAATGGGCTGGCTGAAGTAGTCCGGCGCCCAAACAGCGTGCATCATCAGCAGGACGAATATTCGCGCTGCTGATACTACCATCAAGAGCGGGGCCCGATTTACGTGCTGCGGTCCCCGCTCTCCTTGTTATTCCAACCCGTGCGAAATCGCTTGCGCGTCACTCGCGACGCCGCTAGTATACGTTGGAAATGATCAAGCACGATCCAGACTCACGATTCATTTCTCGGCATGCGGTCACGAAGCCTTCGCTTCAAGGTAGGCGGTCCGAAGCGCAGGAACCGCCGCCGGCGCCCGCAGCGGCAACGTGTCGTCCATGAACAGGCCAGAAACCGAATCGGGCGGGGGCAAGAATGTCCCGCGCATGCCTCCATGGTTCTCCCTCGATCACGCGGCCGTCATCTATCCCCCAAACATAAGCGTACGGTCTCCAGCCTTTTTCCGGATACAGGTGGTGCTGGACAGTCCCGTCAATGTCGACCTGCTGGCCAAGGCGACCGCCAAAGTCGGCCTCCGTTTTCCGTATTATCATGTTGAGATGCGTCGAGGCATGTTCTGGTTCTACTTTGAACGCAACAACAGGCCCCTGCTACCCGTCGCAGACTCGAAATACCCCATGCAGAAGCCAGAGGCCGGCATACCCGGCGCGCACCTGTACCGTGTGCGGGCTTACAAGGACCGGATAGCGCTCGAGGTCAGTCACATCATCACCGACGGCAGCGGAGGGCTGATTCTCCTCAAGACAATCCTGGGCGAGTACTTTCGGCTTTCCGGGATGGAAGTTCGATACGAAAACGGCGTGCTCGATCCCTCGGGAGGCCCGGAACCCGAGGAGTGGGAAGATTCCTTTGCCCGATACAGCGTTCCCGGCACGCCGGCACCTCCCCCGGAGAAGCCGGCATGGCACATACCCGGCGCTCTGCTGCCCCAGGGACAGTTGCGCGTAACCACGGGC
>SPCK01000174.1 GCA_004525355.1 Spirochaetales bacterium | reverse complement strand
GAATTCCAGTTCAAGTACCTGTACCTGCCGCCTCATCGCTCGGTGCAGGATGGGCGAATCGGTTTCGCTGCCCTGTCTTCCGCTGAATACTTCGTCATCCCCGTGGAACGCAAGAGCAACCTCTCGTTTCGATGGCTTGCCAAAGACGGCTTCGTGCCCGTAGCCGACGATCCGGTGTATATTGGTATCCTGCGCAGTTCCAGGGGCAAGGGCGCCGCGGAAGCGTTCCTCAAGTGGTTCTTCTCAGATGAAACGCAGAAGTCGCTCCTGGACGATGCTCGCCGCAATAGATCGATGGAATCCTCATTCGGACTGGCCGGGGGATTTTCTTCCATCAAGACCGTAAACGAGAAATTCTTCTCCCAATACTATCCGTCGCTACTCGGAAAGATGCCCCCGTCCAGTTATCTAAAAACGGCTGCCATCCTGCCCGCCGATTGGCCTGCGATGAAACATGAGGTAATCCTGCCGTTCCTGCTCGCAGCGACCGGGCCGAATCCTCCCGAAAACTTGCACACTGCCCTCGGAGCCATGTTGGCAGCATGGGTCAAACACGTGGGCAACCGCTGAATTCCAATCAACGATCAGGTAACGTATCGCTCCCAAAGACTGAAAAAGCCCTGGTAGTCCTCCGGCGTGGAACAGGTGACGGCTTTGGCTCTCAACTCCGCTCCACCACGAACGCCCTTGAGGTACGAACACGCCTGTTTCCTGAACTCCACGCAAGCGGTACGTTCATCATAGAAGCTCAATGAGAGTAAAAAATGCTTCCGAGCCACTGCCACTTTGTTTAACGGGTCGATATCAGGAGGGGTTTCCCCCATCAGCATGGCTTTAGTCCTGGTAAAGATGAAGGGATCGCCCATGGCTCCTCGAGCGAACATGACTCCCGCGACGGCCTTTCCCTCCGCCTCTTCAGAAAGGATGGCAACGGCGTCCTCAGGAGAGAACAGGTCGCCGGAAGCGAAAACGGGAATGGATGACAACGTAACCAGCGGACCGAAAGCCGATCGATCCGCGGTGCCCGAGTAGCCCTGGGCGCGTGTTCTGGCATGCAGGGTCAGGGCTGCGGCGCCACCGTTTATCGCGGCGTCAGCCGCCTCCAGATAATTTACCGTAGCCTCATCCCAGCCCAGGCGAATCTTTACGGTAATTGGCACGTCTACGGCTGTCGACATGGTGCGTACGATGGCTTCGATTCGCCCTGGATCTTTCATCAGGGCCGATCCCGCTCCGGTCTTGATGATCTTGGGAACCGGACAGCCGCAATTTACGTCGATGATGGAAGGGCTCCACCGCTTGGCCACGATTTCCGCGGCCCTGGCCATTGTATCCGGGTTTGCGCCGAAGAGCTGCACCGCGAATTCGCTTTCATTCCCAGCCCGCTCCAGGAGGACGGCCGTCTTGCACGAACCACGGGTAAGCGCCTCGGAGCTGACCATTTCCGTATAGGCGAGGTCGCAGCCCGCATCGATGCACACGGAGCGATAGGCGGCGTCCGAATACCCGGCTACCGGGGCGAGAAACAAATTTCCCCGTGTGGTGAAAGATCCTATTTGCACTGGTCGGTGGAGGTTCATTGCCGCTCCGGAGCTGAAGGAACGCCACGGTTTCGACCACGAAGGACACGAAGAAAGGCAAATACCAAGGTCATTTCTTCTTTCTCGCTCTTCGTGGTCGCTTTTCTCTTACACCTTATTCCGGTACGCGGAAGAATCGGCAGGCGTTCTCGTACGTGGCTTGCGCAACATCCTCCACGGGCAGATCCAGGAGCATGGCCAAGTCATCCACGGTTGCCGGCAGGTATTCCGGCTTGTTCCTCTTGCCACGATACTTGGAAGGAACCATGAACGGTGCCTCGGATTCCACGAGGATACGGTCCAGAGGCAACACACGCACGGTATCGTGCAGGTTGCGCGCATTCCTGTACGTAAGATTACCGGCGAACGAGAAGTAAAGGTTCAGTTCCATCGCCTTGAGCGCGTACTCGGCATCTTCCGAGTAGCAATGCATCACGCCGCCGGCCGGCGGCAAACGATCCCTGAGCACGTCCAGCACATCCCGTCCGGCCTCGCGGTTATGGATGACCACAGGGAGGTTATGCTTGGCTGCAATGTCCAACTGATCAATAAACAGCTCGATCTGGCTGTCTTTATCGCCGTATCGGTGAAAGTAATCCAAGCCGATCTCGCCGATGGCGGTGATCCGGGGAAGCTTTAACGCTTCTTCTAGCTTGGCATGCCAGTCGCGACCGGGGCTGGCGACTTCAGAGGGCGATACGCCAGCGGCATGATACACGTGTTCAGCGGTCTTGAGATTATCATAGACCTGAAAAAAATCCACCAGGCTATTGGATATGCTTATAAGCTTGGCCACCCCAACCTGTTTGGCCTGCTGACAGACGAGAAGTTGTTCGATCGGGTCATCGTAGATGAGCCCGATATGGGCATGAGTGTCAAAGTAACGCATGTGTCTTCCAATGGGAGTAATGATGAGGGCACCCGTATCGGGTACGACTACTGTAGCACGGGCTTTCCTTGCCGTCAACAATTGGCAGCAATCCCCCGCGAGACGGTTCGTTTGTTACAATGCAGAATACTATCTACATCCTGAACGCTTCCCCCAAGTATATCTGCCTTGCCAGGTCGGAGGCAAGTATGGCATCCCTGTCGCCGGACACCAGAATCTGCCCTTGATGGATGATATGGGCATCGTGGGTGATGTCGAGGGTATCGCGAACATTGTGATCCGTTATCAGGATGCCGATGCCTTTGCCTGACAATCTTCTGACGATGCCCTTGATCTCGTGGACGGCGATAGGGTCAATGCCGGCAAAAGGCTCGTCCAGGAGCAAGAACTTGGGCTTGATGGCCAGCGCGCGCGCGATTTCAGTGCGACGACGCTCTCCGCCGGACAACGTATACGCGTACTGTCGGCGTAGCGAATCGATGCCGAATTCCTCGAGCAACCCGTCCAGGGCATCGTTTCGCTCTGCGGCGTTCAGGTCGGTACGAGTCTCCAGCACGGCCCGCACGTTCTGCTCGACGGTCATCTTTCGGAATACGGAAGGTTCCTGTGGCAGGTACGCGATGCCCAGCCGCGCCCGGCGATACATGGGCAGGGCGGAAAGCAGGTGATGATCCAGATAGACCGCGCCCCCATTCGGACTGAGAAACCCGACGATCATATAAAAAACGGTGGTCTTTCCGGCTCCGTTCGGACCGAGAAGTCCCGTGACCTGACCGGTGCGCATCGAGAAGGACACATCGCGAACGGCGATCTTCCTGCCGAAACGCTTTTCCAGGCCTCGCGCCTCCAAAACGTGATCCATGTCGGGATTGAGCTCGGAAGGCGGCTTGTCATCATAGCCGTCGGGTAGCAAGGGGATTGTCCCCGCTTCGGTAATTCCCGCGCTGGTGGATTCATTGACGGCCAGCGGATCGCTCATGGCGCGGACTCCTGGCCGGAGTCGGCCGGCGCGGTAGCGGCGCCCTGGTCCGTTGCTTCCGAATCGCCATTGACGCTGCCCGAAACGGCTCCTTCGAGCCTGATGTCCTCAGTGTCGAGGTCGACAATGATCAGCCGCGCCCTGTATTCGTCGGTGCCGCGTTTGACATAAGGCGATCCGGATAGCTCTAGGCCGTTGGCGCCCCGGTCAAAGCGAACGAATTCGGCTCGGCACGATATATCATCCTTGAGGATGCGCACATTTATCTGGATGACAGCGATATCGCGGCGCTCGTCATGCTCGATATAGTTGCCCTTGACCACCACATGATTCTTCCGGTCCTCCATGACCGACGGACCCGTCAGGCGGGAGATTTTTTCCGTGCGGTCGTAGAACAGTCGCTCCGTGCTCAGGCGCAAGCCCCGGTCATCATCGACGACGGTGACCCGGCCCGTACAGTCGGCGAAGCGAAAATCCACTCCGTAGAGCACGATCCTGTCCGCCCGTATCGTCATGGCCCCGGATACGACAACGGCGCTACCGACAAGTACGGCATTTTCCTTGCCCTTGGTCATGGTTCCGCTCATGGACTCCGCCGAGAAGGTGAAGTCCTCGGCTTCCGCGGATGCCAGCGACAGGGTCAGCAGGATGAATAGTGGCAGGACTCCGAAACGCCGGGAAGCTACGGTCATTCGCCGCCACCGCGGAAGGAGCCGTCAGCTCCCTTGTCGAAAGAAAAACTCCTGCGCGCTGCGTCAGCCTGGAATCCGGCCCCCGACAGGCGCGACCCGTCGCCGTCCCGAAGCGTTGTCAGCGTATCGCTCCTGCTGGTCAGCAGGCGAGCCTCGCCGTCCCACTTGAGATAGCCCGAATTGACTGCAAGGCCATCGGATTCGCGGCGGAAACTGACGGAGCCGGTCAATTCTGCCGTCTCCGTATCCGGGAAAAAAACTGCCGAGTCGGCGGTTCCTTCGGCAACGAGGCCGCCGCCCGCATTGAATTCTGAAAAGCGGACTCCAGTCAGCCGCGTACGGCCGGTAACCTGGAAATTCTCAGCCAAGTCGGCCTCGAGCCGAAAGCGTGGCTTGCCGTTCTCTACCACCGTGTGCTGGAAACCGTACAAGATGCTGTCCGGAACGTCCTCGCCCAACTCCTCCGCCAAGGCCTCGCCGTAATCCAGGCTGCAGGAAACGACGAGGAGGCAGGCAATCGGAATCAAGTACGCACGTCTAGCCACGCTTTTTCCCGTATTCAAAGCTCGCTTTCACGAATGCGGAGAAGAGCGGATGCGGAGATACGGGCCGCGACTTGAATTCGGGATGGAACTGGACACCGACGCCCCATGGATGATCCGGCCATTGCAGGCTTTCAACGAGTTCACCGTCGGGGGTGACGCCGGCAATGATCATGCCGGATTGCTCGAAGTCCTGCCGGAAGGCGTTGGAAAATTCATAGCGATGGCGGTGCCGTTCGGATACGACCAGGGAGCCATACGCCGCAGCGGGACGTGAGCCTACCTTGAAGTGTGTATCGTTTCGCCCAAGGCGCATCGTGCCGCCGAAGTTTTTGACATCAACTTGATCCTCCAGCAGGCTTACCACTGGATGCGCCGTATCCTGGTTGAACTCCGCGGAATCGGCATCGGGCCATGCCAGGACGTCACGACCCCACTCGATTGCCATGATCTGCATGCCCAGGCAGATGCCGAAGTATGGCATGCCATTCTCCCGGGCCCAACGAGCCGCGGCTACCATACCGTTGATGCCACGTTGGCCAAAACCGCCGGGTACCAGGAGCCCGTCCACCCCGGATAGCAGGG
>SPCK01000401.1 GCA_004525355.1 Spirochaetales bacterium | reverse complement strand
CAGGCATGGGGAATTGAATGAGGAGCGTATGTGAAAATTGTTGTAGCTCAAAAAGAAGAAATCGACAAGCTATCCGGTATATTGACGGAATCGATGTCTCTCGACCCGATGTGCCTGTATACATTCGGGGACGTGGAGCAGCATCACCGGTATTGCAGGGGATTCTGGAAAGCGTCCCTGGAGTACGCGTTCAGGTTCGGCACCGTGCTCGCGACGGAGGACGGCTCGGGCTGCCTGAGCCTGGTGCATCCCGGCCATTCCGACTTTACCTTCGCCGAGTTGCTGGCTACGGGGTTCGGGGTTCCTCTCTCGATACTGCGATTCCCGTATCGGCAGATGAGGATAGCTCTGGACGTCTTTCCCCGGCTGGCCACGCTGCAACATGAAATCCTGCCAGATCCCCATTGGTACGTACTGACGCTTGGGGTAATTCCTGAAGAGCAGGGAAAGGGAATTGGTAAAGGCCTGCTGGACAGGATGCTCAGGATCGTGGAAGCTGCCAAAAACCCTGTCTATCTGGAAACGGAAACTGAAAAGAATGTTGCGCTGTACAAGAAATACGGGTTTGAAGTTGCCAGGAAAATTGTATTCGAGAAGTATGGTCTGGATTACTATTTGATGGTTCGTAAATAATAATCCGGTACCAGTGCTTCAACCCGATTCAGGCTCAAGGAATGGCACGGTTCGAGCATGTTTTGGGCGTTTTTCTACCGGAGGAGGCGCCACCTGTATGAGTCCCATGAAAATGTCCCGGATTGAGTCTGGATTGCGGGTCGTCATCGAGTATATCGAGCGCTTCAACCGGCACGATGTCGAGGGTATGATGCGGCTGGTGAGCGACGACTGCGTATTCGAAAACGCCTTGCCGGTACTCGACGGCGGCGCATTGACCGGAAAGGACGCGATACGCGTATACTTGACCGGTCTCATCGACGAGGCGCCAGAAATCCGCATCGATGTGGAAGAACTCTTCGGCATGGGCATGCGCTGCGTGCTGCGCTGGAACCGCTTCTGGACCGGGTCAGCTGGAGAGAATGCGCGCCTTCGCGGGGTGGATATATTCAAGGTGGCCAACGGGTTGATCCGCGAGCAGCTGTCGTACGTAAAAAAATAATAATGGATACCGGATCGGGCCCGCAAAGAGTGGGGGTAGCGTAGAAGCCTCGCGCGGAGCGTCGCGAAACTCGCGGCGGGGGGCGATATCCTGGTTTACGGGAATCTTCTGTCGTCCCAGCACAAGGCGCTCCCCCTACGCCTCCGTATAAGCGGGACGGGCATACCGGATCGGATCAGGCGGTTGCCGTGATCAAGGAAAGGTTTTGAAAATCCCGGGGAGACCTACCGCGACATCGGTTCTATTGACAAACGCGGGGCAGGAGCTATCCTTCTCATATTAAAAGCTGGCGCCAAAAAATCCTCGTAGAGCATGCGGAGGTATGTCATGAGAATAGCGGTTCTATCCGACGTCCATGCAAATTTCCTGGCTCTTGATGCGGTGTACGCGGATATGCAGGCTCAACGCATAGACGAGACGGTGTTTCTCGGGGATCTGGTAATGACCGGCCCAAGACCAGGCGAATGTTATTCACTCCTCGAAAGGATGAAACCTGCGGTATGGATTCAGGGAAATACCGACAACTGGCTGGAAGAGATCGATGAGTCATTTGTTCCGAAGGATGAAAAGGAAGCGTTTCAAAAGAGTCTGAATGACTACGCTGCAGAAGCTCTGGGAAAGGCGCAAAAGGAAAACCTCATCGGAAAACCGATTTCTCAAGACGCCGTATTTGGGAGTGTTCATTTTACCTTCTGCCACGGTACGCCCACGTCGTTTTCCCGTGGCCTGGATCTACGCCTCGATCTGGATGAGCTGGATTCTATAGCAGAATCTTGCGGCGCGGCGGTTGTGTGTTGCGGGCATACACACACGCGGCTGTTCATGCGCCACGGGAACATGAGCGTCTGCAATTTCGGGTCCGTGAGCCTTCCCAGCGGCGACGATGGCAGGATGGCCCGCTATGGGATCATCGAAATACGGGGAAGCGGCTCCATGGGATTCGAATGCAGGGATATTGCCTACGATATCGACGCATTCTTTGCCGATATGACAGATTCGGGATACCCCGGGTTGGAGTTCGTAAGGAAGAAGTACGGTTACGCGATCCATTCCTCGTTGGAGAAGACTGACCGGACCGCGTGAAGATAATCGACGATGGACCGGGATCGCAATATGGTTGCATATGCCGCGTTTCCGTTGGAAAACGAAATGCAGAGGAAGCTCCAGATTTCTTTCATCTTGTCGAGGATGTGCTTCGGCCCGAACAGTACCTCGCGATAGCTGTCGAACAGATACTCGTGGAAGTCTTGCACGATCCTGATCCTGTCCGCCTTGGGCGCACTGTCCTTGATGTCGCCGGGGAGGAAGGGATCGGAAATCGCGCCACGACCGATCATCCATTCATCGATGGAGTCAAATCTCTCGCTGAGAATTCTGAAACTTTTTTTCTTCCTGATATCGCCGTTGTAGACGACAGGACATGTAAATTGTGGTAGGGCTTCAAAGAAGGTTTCAAGGTCCGCCTCGCCGCCGTACATTTGCGTGCCGGTTCGGGGATGGACGATGATCCTCGATAGGGGATAATCGTTGAACACGGGAATCAGATTG
>SPCK01000359.1 GCA_004525355.1 Spirochaetales bacterium | reverse complement strand
CCGGGGTACGTACGCCGTTCGTGGCTCAATGGTGCGCCAACGAAAAGACCTCCTACGAGAGCGCACTGGGCGCCTCATTCGCCGGCAAGCGCGCAATGGTGTCAATGAAGCACGTCGGCCTGAATGTCGCGGCCGACCCCTTCGTCAACTCGGCGCTGGTCAAGGTCAATGGCGGCTTGGTCGTGGTAGTGGCCGATGACCCCGGCATGCATTCGTCGCAGAACGAACAGGACAGTCGCTGGTTCGCGGATTTCGCGCGGATTCCGTGCCTCGAGCCGGCCGACCAGCAGGAAGCCTACGATATGACGCGCGAGGCCTTCGAGCTATCGGAACGCTTTGAGATACCCGTGCTGATCCGCATTACCACCCGCCTGGCGCACAGCCGGTCTGTCATCGAGACGAAGGCTCCCCTGGTTCAGGGCCCGGTGAAAAAGTCAGCAGGGGGCATGGACTGGATATTGATGCCGGCCATCGCTCGCCGACGTTGGCACGAACTCCTGGGCAAGCAGGTCGAGCTCAGGAAGATCAGTGAATCCTCGGTGCGCAATCCTCTGTCAGAGGGAAGCAAGAAACTTGGCATCATTACCGCGGGGCTGGCCAGGCAATATTACCGCGAGAATCTTGAAGACCTTGTCGCGGCCAGGGGAGCGGCCCCGACGCACCTGCACGTGGGATTCTATCCCATGCCGGAGGACAAGATTCGCGCGTTGTACGCGGCTTGCGACGAGATGCTGATCATCGAAGAAGGTTATCCGCTGGTGGAGCGATTGCTGCGAGGCATCGTGGCGCCCGGCAAGAAGATCATGGGCAAGGAAACGGGCGAGATTCCCTGGGAGGGCGAGCTTTCTCCCGATATCGTACGCGCCGCCCTTGGCCTGCCTGAACGGGCTGGGCTCGCAGTCAAGGAGCTGGCACCCCCCGGCCGTCCGCCGCAACTCTGTCAGGGCTGCCCGCACGTGGACAGCTACGGCGCCCTCAACGAGGCCCTGAAAGATTACCCGCTGCACGCGGTCACCAGCGATATCGGCTGCTACACACTCGGCGCCCTGCCGCCCTATAACGCCATCGAGTCTACTGTGGACATGGGCGCCAGCATCGGCATGGCACGCGGCGCCGCCGAGGTGGGCCTCATCCCGGTGGTGGCGGTCATCGGGGACTCAACCTTCTATCATTCCGGCCTGTCCAATCTGATCGACGCAGTCAGCCATGGGACCAATATTACCGTGTGTATCCTGGACAACGACACCACGGGAATGACCGGCGCCCAGCCGACGATCCTCCCGGGAAGCCGATTCGAGCCCGTGCTCAAGGGCATAGGCATTGATCCGGCGCACATAAGGGTGCTCAGAGCCCACAGAAACGAGCATGAGGCGAACGTGGCGGCCATCAAGGTCGAGTTGGCCTACAAGGGACCGTCCGTCATCGTGCTCGTACGCGAATGCATCGAGGCGCTGAAGAAAGCGAGGAAGGCATGAAGTTCGATGTAGTCCTCTGCGGCGTGGGCGGACAGGGCGGCATTTCCGTATCCGTCGTCATTGCCAAGGCGGCCATGACCGAGGGCCTGCGGGTCAAGCAGTCGGAGATCCATGGCATGAGCCAGCGAGGTGGCGAGGTCCTGGCTCTCCTCCGTCTTTCGGATTCGGAACCGGCCAGCCCCATGATTCTCAAGGGAAGCGCATCCCTGATCCTGTCGTTCGAACCCCTGGAAGCCTTGCGCTACCTGCCCTTGCTGTCCGCGGCCGACGGGGTCGTCGTGACCGCCACCACTCCGATCAAGAATATGCCGACGTATCCGGAGATGGAGAAGATCATGGTCGAGCTTGAGGCTCTCCCCAGGAAGATCCTCCTGGACGCGGACGCGCTCGCGAAGCAAGCGGGCAACGTCAAAACGGCCAACATGGTCCTTGTCGGCGCCGCGGCGAAGTATCTGCCCCTGAAGTCGGAGAGCCTCGAGAAGGCCATCCGTGAACAGTTCGCCCGCAAGGGAGAAGCCATCGTGGAAGCCAACCTGAGGGCCTTCGAATATGGAAGAAAAGCGAATCTTTGAGGTCGCCGCCGCGGCAAAGGCTGAAGGCCGCGACGCGCTGACCGAGGTCGAGGGCATAGCCCTGCTGGACGCGATGGGCATTGACCGGCCCGGCAATCATTTCATCAAGAGCTCGGCCGAGGTCGATGGGCTGAAAGCCTTTCCCGGCGCCCGGGTAGTGGTCAAGGTGATTTCTCCCGAAATCCTCCACAAGACCGAAATGGGCGGTGTGGCGATCGTTGGTAACGAACCCGGCGCGATAAAAGCGGCCATCGTCGATATGGAGTCGCGCTTCACGAAGTACCGGGTACATGGGTATACGGTCAACGAGTTTGTGCCCTTCGAGCCCAGGCTGGGATACGAGATCATCATAGGCTACCGCTTTGCCAAGGACTTTGGTCCCGTCGTGTCCTTCGGGCCAGGCGGTATCTACACCGAGTTCCTGGCCAAGCAGTTCCGCCCCGGCGCGGCCAACGTGTTCTTCAGTCCTGCCACCGCCGATCGCGACCTTGTCGAGCGGGTTATCATGGACAACGCGGTGCGCACCCTACTCTGCGGAGGGTTGCGTGGCACGAAGAATGCCCTGGACGAGAAGATTCTTGTGGATGCGATCATGGCCTTCATCGAAGCGGCTCCCGCCTTCGCGCGGGCTGGCGTGTCCGAATTCGAGGTCAACCCCTTCGTGGTCGCCAAGAAAGCCGATGGCACCGCTCGCCTGGTCGCGTTGGACGCCCTGGTCAAGCTTGACGATATCGCGAGCGGCGACATCATCCAGGGCGATGACGACCGGCTGGTCAACCGCGGCCAAGCCCTGCGCCCAGTGGACAAGATCGACCGGCTCCTCAAGCCCGCCAGCGCGGCCGTCATCGGCGTTTCCGAGAAGGGCATGAACAATGGCCGGATTATCCTGCGCAACCTGATAGACAACGGATTCGATAAAAAGCGGTTGTACATCGTCAAGGCAGGCTCGGACGAGATCGATGGCTGCCGATGCGTACCCGACGTGGCCGGCCTG
>SPCK01000153.1 GCA_004525355.1 Spirochaetales bacterium | reverse complement strand
GCCATGGATCGGGAAAGCGTGCGGGAAGCCGTTTCGCTTCAACCTTCGATCGATTGCACAAGAACTTGGAACGACGAAAGCGACGAGCTTATCCTGACCCTCGAGCGCCCCCTGGCACCCTGTGCGATGTACCGATGGTCACTGGGTACCGGGGCGCGAGCCCAGGATGGCGCCCCGCTCGCATATCCGCGTACCGGTTCGTTCATTACTGATCTTGATTCCGACGCGCCCCGCGTAATCGGGACTTACCCCATGATACTCTCTGGCGCCGCCTGGATCACGGCGGGGTCTGACCTGAACGATCTCGAGAACGGCCAGTCCATTGGCATACGCTTCTCCGAAGCTCTCGACCCGGACGGTATCGCTACAGGAATTCGCATAGAGCCGTCCCAATCCGGCATGGTGCAGCTGGCGACTCCGGATCTGGTGTTATTTACGCCAAACAGCGGTTGGCCACCGGAATGTCCGATGCACCTCGTGGTATCCCCGGATATCAAGGATCTCTCCGGTCTGTGTATGGGCGGCGAATATAGGGAAGGCTTCACGCCGGCGACGCGCTATCTGCGTATCCTGCGCGTGTGGGCGGAGACTGACGAGGCGCTGGATTTACCTGAAAACGGGCAGATTCTGCGGGTACGAGTCGGGGCCGAACCGGACGGAATCAGGAGCCTGGGAATCTGGCTGTCCGGTCCCTTCGACGCGGAGGCGAAGGCCGCCTTCATGAACGGCGTGGAGCTTGCGGTCTTTTTTCCGTCGAACCTCCCCGGTCCCGTCCTTCGAGGCATCGCCTGGCCTTCAGACGATACCGCTATTGTCGAGTGGCAGGGCCTCCGGGCGAGTGAAATCCCCGTCGTGAATTACTACGAATTGCAGATCAGGGGAGGCCCCGGCGGATTGACGGACAGCCTTGGGTCCTATCCTGGGGAGGATATCCGGATCATCGTGGAGGCAAAGCCATGAGCATGACCAAGGCTCAGGTAGGGAGCTTGGCCGTCGCGGTTACGTTGCTCCTCGCCGCGGTGGTACTTTCAACCGTTTCATGTTCCATCCTCATGGATGAACCCTTCGCGGTTGTCGCTTGGGAGCCAGGGGAGGGGTACAAGGCCGATCCGGCCGGAATAAAAATTGCGCTCGGTTTTTCCACGAATCCTGATCGAACAAGCGTTGAAAACGCGTTCAACCTCAGTCAGGACGGACAAACGCTTGATGGAACCTTCTCATGGGATGGTGCAAAGCTTTGCTTCAATCCCTACGCCGGATTCAGGCAGGGAGCCGAGTACCGTCTCTCGCTCACGATCGATGCAATGGACGAAATGGGTCTCTCCCTTGCCCATGCGTTCGATGTACGATTCTCGACCAAGGAAGAAAGCGATCGCCCTTCGGTTCTGTCCACGGATCCAGCGAATCAGGCAAGCCTGCTCTCGGAATGGGCAACCATCGAAATCTGCTATTCCGAGTCGATCGATCCACTTGCATACAGGGAAGCCGTGACCTTCTCCCCCGCCGTCACGGGTTCTTGGGCCTTCTCCGAGGGCGGCGCGACGGCGACGTTCCGACCTGCCCAGCCTTGGCGCGACGCGACGGAATACAGCGTGAACATTTCGGCGGACCTGAAAGACCTTTGGGGCAATCGGATGGGAACGGATTACCGGTTCCGTTTTTTCTCGGGGGCGGACAGGATTGCTCCCTTTCTTGATATCGCGAGCGCGATTGACGAAAACGAAATCAGCGCTTTCATGCTCCTACCCGACGGGCCGGATGACGGTGAGTTTACGGTCAACGGAGGCTGGGAAGCGTTCTGGCGGCTACAACTCGTTTTCTCTGAGCCCGTACGACTCTCCAGCCTGGCTACCCGGATCGTTGTCGAGGGTTGCGCGCCACCGGTGCTCGAGACGACGGCCGTTTTTTCGGATATCGCATCGTTCCGCTTTGACGAGCGACCACCATGGGGCGATCTTTTTTCCGTACGGGTTCGCGATGGCTACACCGATGTCGAGGGCAATGCGGCGACCAAGGAGGTCGTGTACCGAATGCGAGCCGATGGAGTCGCCTCTCGCCCTCCTCGCTGGGTCGGGCTACGATTGCCCCTGGCGCCCGGCGAAGTCGATCCTGGGTTCCGGAATCTGACAGCGTTTCCAGTCGACGAACCGTATGCCATCCTGATTCTCGCCGATTCGCCCGAGAGCTATCCGACGGGCATATCGGTTCCCACTTCGATCGAACTGTATCTCGAGCTCGCCGAAGGCGCAGAACCCGATCTTTTCTCCATTATGGAGCGTTTCAGGGTAAGCGCGACCAACGGGGCTCTTGATTTCAGCCCGTGTCTCGTCTCAACGGGCGGGTTCGCGTATGCATCGCCATATCCCCCGTGGTCCAGCTGCGCGCTGGTGCGGATCGATGGGGTACTTACGAACAGGCTGGAACCGGGGATGGTAACCGTAAGTCTGGGAGCCGGGTTGTCTGATTCCCGGGGCAATATCATGAGAGAAGCCGCAATCCTCCCCTTGGTACAGTAGGCGACGGCAATGCGTTCCTTTCTGCGCACCTGCATTGAACGCCCGATCGCTCTATCCATGATCGCGACAGCCGTGTTGCTGTGGGGCGCGAGTTCTTTGGTCCGCCTTCCCGTTTCCCGGCTGCCCCTGATCGAAGTTCCAAGAGTACTGATCGAGGCGGCCATGCCCGGGCTTCCCGCCGCTGAGATGCGGTCCCTGATAACTGTACCGCTCGAGGAAGCGCTCGCTTCGACGAGTGGCCTCGTCTCTTCGAATTCAATATCCCGGGACGGCCGGACCCTCATCTGCCTCGATTTCTCATGGGGTACCAAGCCCTCGTCGGCTGTAGCGCGGGTTCGGGAGATACTCGACTTGGCGTATCAAGCCTTGCCGCAGGGAGCCTCGAGGCCAACTGCGCTACCCTACGACCCAAGTGCCGAGGCGCTGATCGTAATCGCCGTCGAAGCGAGGAACGGCGATCTTGCCCTCGCCAGACATCTCGCCGAATACGAGCTGCGCGGCCGGTTCAGGCGCCTGGATGGAGCGGGAGGCGTATCGATCATAGGCGGTTGCAGGACGGAAATATCCGTTGCCATCGATTTACAGCGCGCGTCGGCGCAAGGATTGTCCATCCGCGATATAACACGCATCGTGTCGATGGAAAGCGTCGATGTACCGGCCGGTACCGTCGAGGAGAGCGAGCTGGAACTTGTGGTCGTGGCCGAGGGAAGGCCCGCAACGTCCATGGAACTCAATGAACTTATCGTAGCCGGCAGCACGGGCCCGTTCAGGCTGGATGATGTAGCAAAAATCGAGGAACGACCGGGAGTTCGGCATAGCGTCTTTGCGGCCGACGGGCATGAGGCCGTCGGCGTTGAACTTCGTGCCCGTCCCGGTACCGACCCCTTGTCCCTCGCCAGGTGCGCGTCCGATGCGATCGAGTCCATGAGCGCAGACTTTTCCCGGGATTTCTCCATACGCCTTGTCAAGGACGGATCCCGGCCAATCGCCGAATCCATACGGTACCTGGGTATTTCCGCGGTACTGGGTGCTGCAGCCGCGGCGTTCGCCCTGACCGCCTTCTTACGGGAGTGGCGAACGAGCCTGCTCGTGGCCGCCACGATTCCCCTGTCGGTGGCTGTTTCTTTCGGAATTCTCTCTGCCTTCGGACGCTCGCTGAACGCCATGAGCCTGGGAGGGCTCGCCCTCTCCATAGGCATGGTTTCAGATAACGCAGTGGTCGTATTGACTGCCTTGCGGGCGGGGGAGGCCGGAGGCGAGAAGCTTCCGGGAACGACCTCCATGGCGAATTCGGTTTCTACTGTATTTGCAGGAACGCTGGGAAGTACGGCAACGACGGCGATTGTATTTGTGCCAGTTCTTTTCTTGCCCGGTGCTCTGGGGAGTTTGTTCGGCGATCTCGCGCTCGCGCTGATCGGCGCGGTAGCAACCGGATGGCTCTGCGCGATATTCATCGTACCGGGAGCATACCGCATGCTCTGGCGGCCCTCGACCTCGGTGCCTTCCTGCAGGCTGGAAACAGTATACCGGCGGTACTTGCGTATGACACTGCGAAGGCCCGCCTTCCTGTTCGGGGCGGCCGCTATCCTGGCCGTCGTGGGCGTTGCGGCCGGTATCGGGAGGCCGATGTCGTTCCTGCCCCCTGGCTCCGGTAACGTTGTGGAGCTCAGGGCCGTCTTTCCTTCGGGCTCGGACGCCGATAGGATCGCGGCCTTCTCGGCAGGCCTGAGCGGAGCACTCGCGAAGATTGAGGGAGTTTGTGCCTCGTTCGGGTGGGCTGGCGCTGAGGACGATGATCTATTACGCCGTGCCCGTCCTGACTGGGAACCGGAGGCCCTGTTGATCGAGTGCGTCCTGGAAAAGGGCGCCGATCCAGTGAAAGTAGCGAGCGTCGCCATCGAGTTGGCATGGGAGCTGTTGCCGGCGGGTACACAGCTGGGGGCTGGAGTTCCGGAAGATCCCGCAGCCATGCTCCTGGGGCTCGGAAACGACTCGCGCATCGTCATACGGGGCGACGATCCCCATGAAGCGAGACGAAACGCAGAGGCTTTCATGGCGGAAATTTCGCGCGTTGCTGGTTTGGGCGTCGGATGGATCAATGTTGCTCCCGGAGGGACAAAACCTGTCGTTCGCGTACGGCCGCGAAGGGAAGCGCTCTCCGCACTCGGATCAACGCTCGCGGAAACGGCTGTTACGCTCAGGGAGGCCCTTCAGGGATCCGTTGTCGGGACCGTGGAGAGCGGAGGGAGGGAACAGCCTATCCGCATATTCGCGTCAGGAGCCCTGACCGCGGATACGATTCGCCTGCCGGACGAGGCGCGTGATGTGCCTGTGGCTACAGGCTACGGGACATTCGTTCCCGCGGGAATCCTGGTCGACTTTATCCGCACGGAAGAACGCGCTGCTTATGCCCGGCTTGACGGTAGCGATGTGGTGTTCCTGAGCCCGCGTACGCCGGCGAAGGATGCATCAGCATTCGAGAACGCCTATAGAGGGATCGAGACTTCATGGCCTCGTGCTGCCAGGGTCGAATCGTCGGCCTTCGCAATCTATTCCGGTGCCATGGTGGCAACGCTTGTCCTCGTCGTCGTGCTTCTGTACCTGTCACTGGGCGCTCAATTCGAGTCGTTCAGAATGCCGTTCCTGGTCATGGCCAGTATTCCCCTGGCGCTGGCAGGAGCCGGCCCTGCCTTGGCAACCCGCGGGATGGGTCTTGATTCCGGCTCGATCATGGGACTGGTCGTCCTGTTCGGAGTTGCGGTCAACAATGCCATCTTCTTCTATGAGGCAGCGACCGACCGGGCCTCGCGCGGATTGGCGGCTGGGCCTGCCGCGTATGCCGGCGCATCGGACAGGGTTCGTCCGGTCCTCGCCACGAGCCTGAGTACCGTCATGGCGCTGATGCCTATCGCTTTCGTCCCGGGAAACGCTGCCCAGAACTCCATGGCTACGGCCATGCTCGGCGGGTTCGTCGCATCTACGGGGCTCTCCCTTTTCGTCACTCCGGCTATCCTGGCGAACGCGTCCCGCGAGCGGGTTCGGGCAGACAGGACCGGTCAAAAAAGCGGGCAGTCATGAGGTTCTCCAAGTGGTATGCGCGTCCTGTAGCCGCGGCTTGTCTTGCCACCGCCTGCCTGGCTGCGGCATCGCTCATTCTTGTCGGGAGTGGTCCTGGAATGTCGGCCAACGCCACCCAGATGCGTTACATGGTAACAATCCG
>SPCK01000134.1 GCA_004525355.1 Spirochaetales bacterium | reverse complement strand
TCCGAGAAGGGCATGAACAATGGCCGGATTATCCTGCGCAACCTGATAGACAACGGATTCGATAAAAAGCGGTTGTACATCGTCAAGGCAGGCTCGGACGAGATCGATGGCTGCCGATGCGTACCCGACGTGGCCGGCCTGCCGGAAAAAGTGGACCTGTTCGTCCTGGTCATTCCCGCAGCCCAGGCTCCGGCTTGCATCGCGGAGCTCGCCGAGCTGGACAAGGCCGAGAGCGTCATAGTCATTCCCGGCGGGCTCGAGGAAAAGTCGGGCACACAGGTCATAGTGGCGCGCATGCAGGCGGCCCTGGATCTATCCAGGAAGAGCCCGAGCCGAGGCCCTCTGCTCAACGGAGGAAATTGCCTGGGTGTGCGCTCCGTCCCCGGCAAGTACAATACCCTGTTCATTCCCGAGTACAAGCTGCCCATGCCCAAGGGTGCCGTCGCTCCGGTCGCGGTCGTATCACAGTCCGGGGCCTTCGCCATCTGCCGCATCAGCAAACACCCCGACGTCAACCCCAAGTACGTGATCACCTGCGGTAATCAGATGGACGTGACCATTGGTGACTACCTGGAGCGCCTGGCCGATGACGCGGAACTGGAATTGTTCGCGGTGTACGTCGAGGGCTTCAAGCCGTTGGACGGCGAGAAGACCCTGCGCGCCTGCCGCAAGATCGTGGCGAGCGGTCGGGACGTGATTTTCTACCGGGCCGGCAGAACCGCCGCCGGTGCCGCCGCGAGTGCAAGCCATACCGCAAGCATAGCCGGCGATTACCCGGTGACACGCGCCCTGCTGCAGCAGATCGGCGTCGTTGTGGCCGAGACGCTCGACGAGTTTGACGACCTGCTCACGGCCTTCTGCTTGCTGCGGGGCAAGAAGGCCCGGGGGCTTCGCTTGGGCGCGCTGTCCAACGCCGGTTTCGAGTGCGTGGCCTTCGCCGACAACCTCGACAGGCTTTCAATCGCCGAGTTCAGTAAAAAGGCTGGGCCGCGGCTCGAAAAGATTTTCGCGGACGCCAGGATCAGCGATATCGTGGACGTGCACAATCCCATCGACCTGACGCCAATGGCGGACGACGCGGCCTACCACGACAGCTTCCGGGCCGTCATGGAGGACGACAACGTCGACGCGGGTATCGTGGGCATCGTTCCTTTGACGGTCCGAATGAACACGCTTGCCAAGGCGGCCCACCATGGCGAGGACGTGACCAGGGACGATTCGATAGCCGGACGATACGGCCGCATGATGAAGGAGGGCGACAAACCCTGGGTGGCCGTCGTGGACTCCGGTGAAATCTATGATCCGTTGTCGCGCGAGCTCGAGGACAGGGGCGTCCCCACGTTCCGTACCGCGGACCGAGCGCTGAAAATCCTGAATACCTGGCTGAGGGCGCACGGAGCTTAGCAGGATGTTGAAATAGTCGGTTGCTTTTCCAGCCTGTTATACGTACAGGGTTTCGAAGAGTGCCCGGATATCGCCAGACTCGCGCAGGATGTTCAGCGCCAGGTCGGAGTGGCCCTTGGCGTACCCGTTGCCGACGATCAGTTCGATGTCCTTGCCAACGCCCTCCGCTCCCAGGGCGGCCTTGGTGAATGAGGTGGCCATCGAGAAGAAGTAGATCAGGCCCTGCCCCTTGGTGATGAGGATAGAGGTCATCTCGGTGTTGGGGACGTTGACGTTGTTGATGGTGACATCGCAGCCACGTTGGCCCGTGATTGCGGTCACCTTGTGGTAGACGTCAAGCGCGTCGGTGGCATCTGCCACGATCACATCGGTCGCCAGGTGCATGTCGACGATGCGCTGGGCGTTCTCCTTGGAGTATTCGATTACGATCACCTTGCCATACGGCCCCGCGTTTTTCATGGCCTGGTAGCAGCACAGGATGCCGGACTTGCCGCCGCCGCCGATCACGCAGACGGTGTCGCCTTCCCGTACCAGTCGGTCCACCTGTGCAGGCGCACCGGCCACGTCCAGGACTGCCAACGCCAGCTTCTCCGGCAGGTCGGCAGGGACGAGGGCGTAGATGCCGCTCTCAAACAGGATGGCCTGCGCCTCGACATCCACCTGGTCGTGGTCGGGATCGAGGTGCTTGATTCGCTGGATCTTGAGGGGTGTCAAGGACAAGGATACCAGCGTGGCAATCCGGTCACCGACGCGCAGCTTCTTGTCGGGAAAGTCGGCGCCGATCGCGCGTACCGTGCCGATGAGCATGCCGCCTGAACCGGTCACGGGGTTTTGCATCTTGCCGCGTTGGGCCACGATGGACATGATCATCGCTTCCATTGCCGCGGCATCGCCGCCACAGGCTGCGCGGATCTGGGTATAGCTGGCTGAATCGATGTTCAGGGTGCTCACGTCGATGAGCACCTCGTTGTCGTAGACCGACATGGTGTTGTCCAGCTTCTGCGCCGGTTGCGGCAGGATTCCCTTTGGTTCGATGACGCGGTGGCTACCGTACCGGCAGCCCTTTCCCATGCTCATGTCTCTCCTCCTTGATGCCAGCCGTGAATAGTACCACTACTTTCCTGGTATCGCAACGAGGGGTCGTGCGGCGGAATCCTGTATGCATTTGGATCGTTTTATAGTACGAAAGCGCTTGACGCCGCGGCGGGAAATCTTCTCTGGTCATCATCCTCACAGGCCGATAGCCTGGAAGCAGCCGGCCCCCGTTTGTTACTCTCCGGTTCCTGCATGATGGCGCGAGATGCGGTAACGGGAACTCTTCTGTGGCATTCGGGCATCCGGGGCGACGATATCCTGGTCATGAACGGCTTTTGTACATCACCGGATATGATACGTTCGCCCTGGACCTGTCACTCGCCAAGCGACGCTGACAGGTAGTGAGGGGGGGGCAGAGTTTCGGGTCGATCCGATCTTGCATAACCGCGGAGCGCGGGCATGGAATGTGCATTGAAATTCGACCGCGGGCTGTATCCTCGGCGACGTACCGTTGTTGTTCATGTACTTCCTCCTTACCGAAGGCCGCCCGCGGAGAGCATCCGCAGGCGGCCTTTTTTCGCGTACGTCAGCGTTCCCCGGACAAGCCCTGTCGCTTACGGCAAGAATCTGGTACAACCTTCCCGAGGAGTCAGAAATGAATACCAACGATGTGCTCAAGCGCCTTCGATTCGCCATACGGCTGAGCGATCCCCAGATGACGGAGATGCTCAAGCTCGGAGGCAGCCCCATAGGCAAGGATAAGCTGGATTCATTTTTCCTCAAGGAAGATGAAGAAGGATATGCTACCTGTCCAAGGGTCGTTCTGGAAGCCTTGCTGGATGGTATGGTCATCAAGTACCGTGGCCGGAAAGAGGAAAAGCCAGCCGCGGAATCCGCTGACTGGACGCGACCCATCCCGCCCTCCGTTCCCCTGGACAACAATATGATCCTCAAGAAGATCCGCATCGCGCTGGAATTGAAGGAGGATGATCTTCTGGCCATCATGCGGCTGGGAGATATGGAACCTTCGAAGAACGAACTCGGCGCTCTGTTCCGCAGGCCGGGCCAGAAGAATTACAGGGAATGCCTGGATCAGTTCCTGCGTGGTTTCCTGACCGGCCTCGCCAAGTACAATCTACGACGAAGCCGGGAATCTGTCGACTTGGGGCCGGAGGTCACTCCCACCTGAAGAGTGCCGAGCTGAGAATCAGGAAGATCACGGTGAGGCCGCCCAGAAAGAACAAGTTCGGGGCGATCTGTGCGAGCCCGGCGCCGTCCAGCATGATCTTTCGCGCCGCCTCGATGAAATGAGTCAACGGGAAAGCCCTGGAGATCGTGCGGAGTATGGCTGGGCTTCCTTCAAGCGAGAAGAATACGCCGGAAAGGGCCAGCATCGGGAAGGTTACGATATTGAGCAGGCCACCCGCGAGTTCCTCGCTGCGCATGCGCGACGCGAAGACGAGTCCCAGTGATATCATGCACAGGATACCCATGGCCGTCAGCAGGAGCAGGTTCAGGTAGCTTCCGCGCATCACGAAATGAAGCAGGAGATTCGTGCCCGAGAACACGAAGACCGACGTAAGGAGCACTATGACCAGGCGGCTTGCGGCCTGGGCGCTCACGAAGTTGAGCGCGTGGACCGGGGTAGCCTTGAGACGCTTGAGCACGCCGTTCTTGCGGTAACGGACCAGGACGTAGCCGACGCCGAAAAGGCTGGAGAACATCATGTTCATGCCGATCACGCCGGGTACCAGCCAGTCGACATAGCGGGTGGCCTTGCCGGATACCGCCCGTTCGTCGAACGCCTCTACCGTCAGAAGGCCGGTTCCTCCAACAGCGCTTTGTTGCGCCGTGAATAGTTCCCGCAGGAAGCGACCCTTGTTCGACTCCTCGTTGACGGCAAACTCCCGCTTGTCAAAATCGAGCAGGAAATCGATCTGGTGCCGGGCGAGCTTCTCGAGCGCATCGCCGGCCTGGTCATAATGGATGACGTGCATCTGTTCCATACCGAGGATTCGCACCGAAGCGTCCGGAGAGCCGACGACGCCGATCTTGTAGAGTTTCTCGTCGCTTCCGGAGAATGCGAAGGCCATTCCCAGGACGAGGATCACGGGAAACAGCAGGTTCCAATAGAACGTTCCCCGGTCCCTTACGAACTCCATGGTGCGTGCCTTGAAGAGGGCCGCGAATTGTCGAATGATCATAGTGTTTCCTTGTCAGGTTCTCAGGGAACTGCCGGTGAGCTTGATGAACAGGTCTTCCAGGTTCGGCTTGTGGATGGAAAGGCCTTCAAGGTCGACGTGGGCGGCCAGCAATTTCTTGAGGCTCGTATCCAGGGTGGTCGTCTGCAATTCGATACTGTCATCGTGCATTACCAGGCCATCGAAGCCCGATAGCGCGTCGGAGCAGCAACCGTCGTAGGGCAGGCTGATAAGTACGCCATCGAAGTGTTTTGCAAGGAGCGCGTCAGGCGTATCTATCTCCATGATCTTGCCCTGGTCCATGATGGCCACCTGTTCGCAGAGCAATTGGGCTTCGTCCATGTAGTGCGTTGTCAGGATGACCGTGGTTTTTTCCGCCTTGATCCGGCCGATCAAGTCCCAGAAATTGCGGCGCGCCTGCGGATCCAACCCCGTGGTCGGCTCGTCCAGGAATACCACCTCCGGCTTGGGGATGATGGCCAGGGCAAGGAGCATGCGCTGCTTCTGCCCGCCGGAGAGTTTCTGGTTGTCCCGTTGCAGGATATCTTCAAGGGAACAGAGTCGAATGACTTCGTCCATCGGGCGCGGGTTGGCATAGAAGGCTGAAAACAGTTCCAAAGTCTCTTTCACCGTGATGAACTCGGGCAGGGCGGTGGTCTGGAACTGGATGCCGACCTTTTTCTTGAAATCCGCGCCGATCGGAGTGCCTCGAAACAGAACGCGGCCGGCGTTTGGGGCAGTAATGCCCTCCATGATCTCGATCGTCGTCGTTTTTCCGGCGCCGTTGGGGCCGAGCAGCCCGAAACAGATGCCCTCGGGGATGGCAAAAGACACGTTGTCGACGGCCTTCACCGATCCGTAATATTTTGATAGGTTTTCAACCCTTAGTATATCGGTCATAGAGAAAGAATACCGCCGGCGGGTAGTCCGCGGCAAGGGAAAACGCTACGGAATCCAGGGCCGGGAGCGAAAGCTCCGCGATGCTTCCGGAGATGTCGCTGTCGAATTCTTATTCGGGCGCCTCGACCGCGGCCTCTTGGATCGCCACGTGGTCCGGCAGGTCGGCCTCGACATTCCGCACTGAAGGCAGGATGAATGCGAATGTGCCGACGAGAGCGGTAGCGCAACCGGACAGGAGTATGGCGAAGGCCATGCCGGCGCCCGGGCCGGCGCCGGATACGGAGCCGATGGCCGCCGAGAGTGGGCCGGAACCGAATCGGGCCGCGGGCTCGAAAACGAAGTCGGCCAACAGTCCCGCTATCATCGGAGAGACGGGCGTGGTCAGCCAGCTTATCATCCGCCGCGAGGAGAACACCCGTCCCTGCACATCCGGGGCGACCTTGGATTGCCAGATCGACTGGCTGGCGGCGTTGGCGATCGCTCCGAATATGCCGCCGGCAACCGCCGCCGTGATCCAGAAGGCAAGGGACGAACCGAGTCCGAAAGGTATCGAGCCGAACAGGCCGATGCAGACCAAGCCGAGTCCCAGGCCCGAGACCTGACGCCGGAAGCCTTTCCAGATACTCATGAGCAGGCCGCCGACCACTGCGCCACCGGACATGCACGCCTGGACGATGCCAAGGATGGCCGCTTGCGACCCCGTGCGGGCCAGGATCATCGGGGCGATCAGTGTCATGCCCATGGTGGAGAACAGGTTGACTCCCAGGAATACGAAGAGGAGATCCCGCAGGCCTGGGCGTTCAAAGATGTAGTGGAATCCGTAAAAGGCCTCTTTCAGGAG
>SPCK01000191.1 GCA_004525355.1 Spirochaetales bacterium | reverse complement strand
CCATGCCTGGCGTCATCGATATAGTCACCCACGAGAATTGCCCGGACCGGGTGTACACCACCGCGGGGCAGGGATACCCCGAGCCGAGCCCCTACGACCAGCGGATGTTCCCGCGCAAGGTTCGGCACGTAGGCGACCGGGTCGCCGCGGTGCTCGCCGAAACCCCCGAGGAAGCCGCAGCCGCCATCAAAGCCATCGTCGTCGAGTACGAGGTGCTCAAGCCCGTGCTCTCCATCGCGGAAGCAAAGGCATCCGGAGCCCCTATCGTTCACCATGGCGACGTGTCCTACGTCGTGGGCGACCCGCCCGCGGGCAGTTCGGTCAAGGGTGACGGCAGGGACGATCCGATCGTCTACCAGTTTCCGCTGCACGCCGACCCACACCGAAACCTCGCGGCCAGCGTGGCCGATGGCATAGGCGACGTGGACAAGGGCTTTGCCGAGGCCGACGTCGTCATCGAGCGCACCTACATCGGCCGGCGCGTGCAATGCACACCCCTCGAGCCGCACGTCGTATTCGCAAAGGTCGACTCCGACCGACTGGTCATACACGCCTCCACACAGGTGCCGTGGCACGTACGCAGGATAGTGGCACGAGCAATCGGAATCCCCGAGAACAAAGTCCGCGTCATCAAGGAACGGGTCGGCGGCGGATTCGGAGCCAAGCAGGACATCGTCCTTGAGGATCTTGCCGGCTACATGGCCTGGACGACCAGGCGACCGGTATTCTTCCGCTACGACAGGCAGATGGAGTTCATGTCCAGCCGTACGCGGCATGAGATGGAGATCACCGTCAAGCTGGGCGCAAGGCGCGACGGCACGTTGACCGCGATGGAGATGAAGGTAGACGCGGACACGGGCCCCTACGGCCAGCATTGCCTGACCGTTCCGATGAACGCCGTCAGCAAGAGCCTGCCGCTGATCCTCTGCGACAACGCGCGTTTCGAGGTCAAGACGTACTACACCAACCTGTCACCCGCCGGCGCCTATCAGGGCTACGGAGCGCCCAAGGGCTCGTTCGCCCTCCAGACCGCGCTGGCAGAACTGGCTTGCGAACTCGGTATGGACCAGCTCGACCTGATCGAGAAGAATCGCGTACGGTCAGGCTCACGGATAGAGATCCTGCGCAGCCTGGGTGAAGGACGGCCAGGCGCGCCGGTGACGCTGGGTGAATGCGGCTTGGGCGAAATGATATCGCGTGGCCGCAAGGCCTTCTCGTGGGGAAAGTCCAAGCCGGAATCGGGCGACCCGGACTGGAAGATCGGCCGCGGCGCGGTCATCATCCAGCAAGGTTCGGGTCTGCCTGGCCTTGATTCAGCCAACGCCGAGCTCAGGTTACTTACCGACGGTACTCTTCTGATGCTGTCAGGCGGCGCGGATTTGGGAACGGGCCTGGATACGGTCACGGCCAAAGCCGCCGCCGAGATACTGGGCATGGACATGGCAGACGTCACCGTCGTCTCCGGAGATACCGACACGACGCCGTTCGACAAGGGAGCGTACGCGAGTTCGGGTACCTACTTCTCTGGAAACGCCGCCGTCCGTGCCGCGGAGAATCTGCGGGACAAATGCTTCAAGGTGGCGGCTGGCATCCTGGGCGAGGCGGAATCCGACCTGAAGATCGTCCCCCGGGGCATCATCCGTGGAAAGAGCGGCGAGATAACGCTTGCCAAACTGGCGCATATGTCGACGCAGGGCGAAGGCCACGGTGACTTGGTCGGCTTCGGCAACTTCAAGACCGACCACGCCGCCTTCCCCTACGGTGCACACTTCGTGGAGGCGGCGGTCAACGTCCGCACCGGCGAGGTGAAGCTGCGGCGCTTCCACGCGTACCAGGACTGCGGCACGCCCATCAACCCGGCGCTGGCAATTGGACAGATCTACGGTGGCGTCATGAAGGCCGTGGGCCACTCGCTCTACGAGGAAATGCTGTACGACGACCGGGGCAATCCGCTCAACCTCAACTTCACGGACTACAAGATTCCGTCGATCTATGAGGTGCCCGAGGACTTCCACGTGGAACTCGTACCGGTGGAAGACGAAGTCGGGCCGTTCGGCGGCAAGAGCGTCTCGGAGATATCGCTGAACAGCGCGGCGCCGGCCATCTCGATCGCAATACACGACGCCATCGGCGCCTGGTGCAGGGAATGGCCTTTCACGCCGGAGAGGATACTGCGGGCAATGGGAAAACTGTAAACCGGCATTCAAGGGGAGAGGAGTCAGGAATCAGCATCCCGTATTCCGCATTCCATTTCCCCAATAGTTCTCGACACGCGCTTTCCGCTCTCGAATGAAGCGAACGAAATATAACGGAGGATACTATGAACATTAATGAGATCAAGGGGCTGATCGACCAGCTGTCGGGCAAGAAGATCGACATGTACCGCAACGACTTCCTGCTTACCTGGGAAAAGTCCCGGGCCGAGCTGGACGCCACCTTCCTGGTGGCCGACATCCTGCGCGAGATGCGCAACGCCAACGTCAGTCCGAGGCTGTGGCATTCGGGCATCGCCGTCTCGAACTTCCGCGACAACTCGACCCGCACACGGTTCTCATTCGCGAGCGCCTGCGACCTCTTGGGCCTGTATGTGCAGGACCTTGACGAGGGCAAGAGCCAGATCGCCCACGGCGAGACTGTCCGCGAGACAGCGACCATGATCAGTTTCCTGTCCGAGGCGATCGGCATCCGCGACGATATGTACCTGGGCGAGGGAGACAAATACCAGCGCGAGGTGGCCAAGTCCCTCGACGAGGGGGTTGCCACCGGCGTGCTCCCCGACAGGCCGACCGTGGTCAACCTCCAGAGCGACATCGATCATCCCACCCAGTCCATGGCGGATCTCCTGCACTTGGCCCACCACTTCGGCGGCGTCGACAAGCTCAAGGGCAAGAAGATCGCCATGACCTGGGCCTACTCGCCGTCCTATGGCAAACCCCTGTCCGTGCCCCAGGGCATCATCGGCCTGGCCAGCCGTTTCGGCATGAACGTCACGCTGGCGCATCCGGAAGGCTACGGCCTCATCCCCGAAGTGGTCGAGCTATCGAAAAAGCAGGCCAGGGAATCAGGCGGGTCGTTCAGCCACGTCAACTCCATGGACGAGGCATTCAAGGATGCCGATATAGTCTATCCCAAGAGCTGGGCTCCCTTCGACGTCATGCAGAAGCGCGTGCCCCTCCTCCACTCCGGCGACAATGCCGGCCTGAAAGCCCTGGAGCAGCAGTGCCTGGCCAACAACGCCAAGTTCACGGACTGGGAATGCACCGAAGAGAAGATGAAGCTGACAAAGAGCGCCGGCAAGGATATGCCGCAGGCATTGTACATGCACTGCCTGCCCGCCGACATCACCGGCGTATCATGCAAGGCTGGCGAAGTGGCCGACAGCGTCTTCGACCGCTACCGCGACGACACGTACCGCGAGGCCAGCTACAAGCCGTACATCATCGCCGCGATGATATTCCTCGGCAAGCGCAAGAATCCGGCCGCGACGCTCAAGGCCCTGCTCGAGCGCGGCATGAAGCGCGAAGTACTGTAGGCTCAATCAGCCACAGCAGCCGCGCGAATTTTTGACTGCGCGGTTGCTGTAGCTGTATCAATGTAAAAAAGGAGTGAACAGAGAGCGGGACTGTGGGACGGATTCTGGCATTCAGGTATATTCCGGCAAATTCTCCGTTTATTTTGGCCAGGACTGCGCCTTGCTGGAGAAGAAGATGCCAACAACGGGGCTCGATACGAAACCCTGTATGTATTCCATGACTATCCCGACACCGGTTCCCGCGCTCACGCCGGCGCGAACGTGCCCTTCAGGGCATCATACTTGATGGTTTTCATCTGCTCGCGGCTGAAGCCGGAAAGCTCGTACCCGGCTACCTCAAGATGTGCCTCAATGGTATTGCTATCGCTCAGCTTGATCGTCAATACCGTCTCAGAAGGTGATGACAGCATCGGTGACCGATGCCTTCCCTTCGGCTATCGTACGGCGGCAGGCAATCGCTGCCATGAAGCTGGCAGTCCCGCCAAAGCTCAGGATCAGGCCCAGGGAGACCAGTGTGGAGATCTCCTGGCGCGGTAATCTTGAATCGATCCCAGTGATGTCGAGCATCGAGCCGATCATGATGATGGCCACGGCCTGCGACAGCTTGTACACGAGGGTCAGCGAGCCGAAATAGACCCCATTGTTCCTGTTTCCCCCTCCAGCCTCGTCAAGATCAACCATATCCGCTACCATTGACAGTGGCAGAAGGAACTGCACTCCCAGTATCAGGGCTATCCTGTCACCGCCCAACCCGAAGGTATAGGTGAAGACTATCAGCCCGAGGTTGGCCAACAGGGCCGATGCGAGGTTGCTGAACATGCAGGAGAACACGACCATCCTGAATGGCGGATTGATAAAGGCATGCGTTATCGACTGGCGAAAAGTCTGCGCTATCGTTCCCGCGGAGACGCGGTCGCGGGCCTGGATCCGGGGCACGTACTTGAGCGTTCGAAATAGTCGATGGACAGTTCGGCGCCAAGCGCTGTATAGGGCGTAACGTACATCGTCATGAAGGTCTTGAAGAACAGGATGTACAAAGTGATCCGCGCCAGCTTGGTGACCGGTGTAAGGCTCGGTTCCAGATTCCAGATCAGATAGTTGGTCAGGGCGATGCCGACGGCGCCAGCTACAAGGTATGGATGCCTCTTGCCCAGGCGTTTCGACCTGGTGCTATCGGATACATAGCCCATAACTGGATCGATCACCGCGTCCCACAGGATACTGAGGGCCATAACCATGCCGATCCGTTGCACAATACTTTCTGCGCCAGTGACATGATCAGGAATCTCTGGACAGTTCCATGGCAAGCGAGGCCATTGAGTCCAGGAGCTGTTCCTCGCTGCCCGTTTCACAGCGT
>SPCK01000140.1 GCA_004525355.1 Spirochaetales bacterium | reverse complement strand
TCGAGACGGGCGCGCTGGAGGAAACCCGTCGGGAAGCGGCCGTTATCGATTCCAGGGAAGCGGTGATCCGGGAATCCGGCGAGAACGTCGCCGAGTTGGCCGGAAGGATCATCGAGCTGGACAGGAGTGAAGGGGACCTGACGGGCCGAGTCCAGGCGTGGGATCGGCTCGAGACCGCGATGGCAAACGCGACGATCGCAAGCGAAAGAATAGACGCCCTCAACAAGGCCGCGGAAGCGGCGATCGAGGCAGAGCTGAACGTGTCTGTACGACTGGCGGAATTGATGGCCAGGCTGGCGGATCCGGAGACCTTGGCCGCCGAGCGCGAGGCGGCGACGATTCGCCGCGACATCGCCAGGGAAAATTCTCGTCTCACGCAGGAAGCGGAATCAGTCAGTGCGACGATCTTTGCGGCAAAAGCGTCGCAAGCTACCGCGATTGAACGATCGGGACGAGCCGAGAAAGATCGCGATGAATTGGCCCGGCGGATCGCCCTGGTAGAGTCGAGCCTGGATCGAGACGCTGCCATACGGCTATCGGTGCTCCTTGAACCGGGAGCGCCATGCCCGGTCTGCGGGTCCGCCGATCACCCGTCCCCGGCCTCGGACAAGAATTCTCGTGCCGAGGCGAGCGGGCTGCAAGCCGAGCGAAAAGCATTGAGCGAGCGCTTACGGGCCGCCGATACGGAGCTTGCCGAAGCGGGTGCCGACGTACGCTCGTTGAACGAACGCATCGAGGAGTACTTGAAGCGCCTGGCGGAGCTGCCTGACCGGGCCGATTCGATACGTGTCCGGGAATCGTTGCAGGAAGCGGAACGCATCCTCATTCTTGCCGATTGCGCCGAGAAGGACAACGTTGCCAACGCGCGAGAAGTCTCAAACCTGAGGGGTGAACTGGATGCCAGCAGGCTGGAGGCGAGGGCGTGCCAGGCGCGCGTCGCCGAGGCGGCTGCTCTCATGGCGGCTGCGGATGCAGCTGTCGAGGAAGCGCGAAGGGGCGCCGGCCAGGGCGATCCGCGAGCCGCACTCAAGGCCGTCAGGCTCGATCGCGAGCAGGCGGTCGCAGAGAAGGTGGTGCTGGAGACCGCGACTGAGGCTTGGCGTCGGGAACGCGAATCCGTCGCGCTTCGGATGAGCGACTTGGTGGCTCGTATCGAGACGGCCGCGGTGGATGCAAAAGCAGCTACTGGCAAAGCGAAGGTAGCGCTGGAATCCGCCGGGTTCCAGGATCGGGATGCCTGGGCGGCTGCCTTGCTGGAGCGGATTGATTTGGCCGAGGGTAGGAAAAAGGCGGCTGCCTACGATGAAGCATGCGCCTCGGCTCGAGCTAGGCTCCTGGCAGCCGAGCGGCTGACCTCGGCCGGACAGAGGCCGGATATTCCGGCTGTGCAGGCGCGGCTGCAGGCCATGACGGAAGCGCATCGGCAGGCGCGCGAGGCAGCCGAGCTCGCGGCCCTCAGGGAACGGGACCTGGCCTCCCGGCTGGCCGGGCTGGACGAGGCGGAGGAAAAACGAGTTGCCCTGCGCGATCGCGGTGAAGCGCTTACGTCGTTGGCATCGTTGCTCAATGGCGAGACTTCAGGCAGGAGATTGTCGTTCAAGAACTACGTCCTCGCCTCGTACTTTTCACGGGTTGCCAATCGGGCGTCCGTCCGCCTACGCGAGATGAGCGATGGCCGCTACGATCTTCGGGTCACGGAGGGCAGGAATCGCGGTAGGGTCGGCCTGGACCTTGAGGTTGCGGACGCCTTTACAGGACGGTCGAGGCCGGCTTCAAGTTTATCGGGCGGGGAGAAGTTTCTTACCTCGATCGCGCTGGCGCTCGGGCTGTCCGACGTGATTGTCCGGGGCGCCGGCGGTGTTTCCCTGGACTCCATTTTTATCGACGAAGGATTCGGGACGCTGGATGAGGATATGTTGGATAAGGTGATGGCCGCTCTCGACCGCGTTCGCGGGAACCGGATCATCGGCATCGTCTCGCATGTACCGGAATTGCGCTCGCGCGTGCCCGCTCGAATCGAGGTCAGGAAGACCAGGGCTGGCTCACGGCTTGAGGTTTTCGGCCTCTAGGAAGTCGCCGCTCCAGGCTGCCCTCAAGAGGCGCGCCAGTTCGTCATCGGTAAACGGGCGGGGACTGCGAGCGCGCATCCGGTAGGACAGCGCGTCGGGCAGGATATCGGCAAGATCGCTTTCGGTCATGCCGAGGTCCGCGAGTCGTTCGGGGACTCCCAAGGCGGCGGTTAGTTCCCGCAACGCGCGGACGAAGGTTTGACCGGCGGTACCCGGATCGTCATGGTCGGCGGGGAGGCCAAAGGCTTCCGCAAGGTCGTCCATGCGCTTGGGAGTGAAACCCACCAACGCAGCCAGCACGTACGGCAGAAGAATGGCATTCGCAAGTCCGTGGGCCGTGCCGAAGCGGGCCCCCACCGGATGCGCGAAACCATGTACCATGCCGAGTCCGGTGTTGCTGAATGCCGCGCCAGCGAGGGCGGACGCGATCGCCATTCCAGACCTGGCTTCAAGGTCGGAGCCATCGCGCCAGGCCTTTTCAAGATTGGCGCCGATCAGGCGTACGCAGTGCAGATTGATGGCGTCGCTTGCCGGATTGGCGCCCAGCGACAGGTACGATTCGACGAGGTGCGTAAGGGCGTCCATTCCGGTTGCCGCGGTCACGGCGGGCGGCAAGGTCAGGTGCGTTTCCGGATCGATGACCGCGAGGCGCGGGAAGAATGACTGGTGGGAGTAGCCGAGCTTGCGCTTGGCTTGCCTGTCGGTCGTTACCGCGGCCGAACTCATCTCGCTTCCGGTGCCCGCGGTAGTCGGGACGGCAATGATGGGCAGGGCGGGCTTTCGGGGAGTGACCCTGCCGTACACGAAGTCGAGTATGTCGACGCCGTTGGCGGCGGATAGTGCGGCGCTCTTGGCGCAGTCGATGGGACTGCCGCCGCCGTAGGCCACGACAGCTTGCCTGCCGCCTTCCAGAATGCGGGCGGTCGCCTCTCGTACGAGCTCCGCCTCCGGATCGGGCGTCACCCGGGGGAACGTCTCGTATTCTATACCGCAGCCGTCCAGCGACGACACCATCGAGGCGAATCCGGCGGAATCCTTTGTTGCCCCGGTTCCCGTTACCACCAGGACGGAGCGTAGTCCCAAATCACGAACGAGTTCGCCGACACGCCCCGCGGAACCCGCTCCGAATTCAAGCCAGGTTTGGCATAGGAACGAAAACGGCTGGAAATTTTCAGGCATCGGATTTTACCTTGCTATGGTCGCCGGAGTAGCGGGGAAGGCAGGTCGGGCACAGTCCGTGGGTAACGCTGATTCCGAAGCGCTCTGCCATCACTTCCGGGAGCGGCGCCCATCGGCCGTTCCTGGTTCGCGCCTTGCCACAGTCCGAACAGAGTGGCAGGGTTCTATCTCCCATCGCCTTGTTCTCGTTGATGGCCGCGTTGAGCATGGAGCTCGTCTCCTTGACCATTTCATAGCGTACCGCTACGTCGTGCAGGGTGACCAGAAGCCCGATTCGATTGTCCTTGCCCGTCTTCAGCGGTACGCAAATCAACTCGAAGGGGCGCCTGCCATATTTCGTGTCGAGCGTGATATCGGCTTCCCATGGCCCCTGCTTGCCCAGGGATCGGCTGACCAGTTCAAGGGGTTTCCATTCGCCGGATGACGTTCCTACGGGATCGGCGCCGTCCAGCATATCCTTGGCGGCATGGTTGGCATCCAATACCCTCCCCGAATCGCTGAGAACGAAAACGGCCGTACCGAGCGACTCAAAGAGGGTGGATCGGGCGATGGGCACGACCGAAAAAAGCCCGTATCGATCCGAGGCGATCGCGAACAGGGTTGCGGAGACGGCGAAGATAATCGCCGTGAAATCCTTGCGGAGGAATGGAAGGAATCCCGTTATGTAAGCGACATTGTATGCCATCGGCAGGATTACCGCCAGGATAATGAGCCTGGCCTGGTTTTTCAGGTTTTTCGCGAGGCCGCGGTATGCGTCGATGACGATGACGGCGCCCACCGCGATGAGGCTGTATGAATATGCGGCATGGACCCAGAACCAGGGGCCGAAGTAGGAATGGATGAACGGCATTCCGAGTACACTGGTAAAACGCAGTTCGGACCAGAACATGGAGTGGTATGAATTCGTGAAAACGATGATTATCGTAACGACCGGTACCAGTGACAGCGAGGCGATCCGTATCGCGGGATGGTGGTGGTCCCTGCCTGAGATGCGGATTGTATATTCCAGCCACGCTACGGGCAGGGTGGTGATGAAGATGAAGGCGATCTGCATCCAGAGGACGGTACCCGATCTCGTCGGCCATACCGCCTCGAGCCAGTTCGCGATCAGCCAGCCGATATCGGCGACGGCGAGCGCGAAGAACGACCGGTTTCTATCGTCTTTCAGTGTCGGGGCGACACGCATGAGCAGGACGATAAGGAATACGACGCTCGCGGGTGCCAGTACGATATATAGTAATTGCTGGAAGTCATCGGCGTTCATGCCGCAGTATGTACGCTGAAAGGTTGAATAGTCAATAATACAATTGTAATGCTTCTGTCATATTGTCGCGGATGATACCGCAATGAATAAAAAACGGCGACCCGTTGGTCGCCGCCGTACAGCTTGCCGATCCTCAGAAATCCCAATCGCCCGAGGACCCGAAGAAATCATCGTCGTTGCCCAGACCGGAGAACCCCGCCCCGCCCTGGTTGCGGAGCTCATACAGTTTTTCCGCGTACCTGAAGAGCGCTACCCGGCGTTCGAGCGCGGATGCCTCGGCCTTGAAGCGGCGCAGGAAGTCGCCCGCGGTATAGCCCCGACGAATCTCGACGCGTTCCATGGTTGTGCCAAGAATGAGCGACTCGAGCTGCTCAATCCGGTAGTAGATGCGTTCGAAAATGAACAGGACCTTGCGTATCTCCAGGATACGGGGTGCCATGTCCTTCTTCTCGCGCAGGGTGGAGGCATCGTTGGAATTGGGCACCAGGCCGGCGCTGTCCTCGCGTATCCACTTGGACAGGATCTCGCTCTTCTGCAGCGGATCGAAGGCTTCAGCGAATCGGGTGAACAACTCGGAATAGCGTTGCTCGTAGTCGGCCAGGGCCTTTGGCGCATTGACCTTGAAGGCTTCTATCTCATCGGCGATCCATCGTTTTGCGAACTGGTCGGGCGAGGAGACCGAGACCGGAATGAAGCGTAGGCGCTCCGACGGTTTCCGTTCGACTGCCGATCCGGCGGGTACGCCAAGGGACGTAATGCCGTCGGTAGCGGCGACTTCGCCCTCTGAACAGGTGATCAGGATCGATCCGTTCACCGAAGTAACTACCTGGAACGCTGTTCCGCGGACGCCCATGGCGACGGTTTCGGTGCTGACCTGGAATGTGGGACTACCCGAGAGCTTGGTCATCTTGGAGGCGATCTGGCCTGCGATGAGGTCGATACCGCTCTTGACGCCGCTCTGGTCGCGCGAAATACGCAGGTAGGCGACTGATTTCGGATTGATGGTAAGGGAACCGCGCATGCCGGTGCTCTTGTCCAACGCGATCACGACGAGGCCGTCGGCGGCCGTCTTGATCATATCGTCGGGCAGGACGTCATCCCCGATATTGGCCTCGCCCAAGGATTTTCCTGAACGCATGACGATGGCGTTGCCTTCCACGTATTCGATGCTGCCGAAGGGTTGAGGCGACTGTGCCCAAGCGGATGCTATGGGGATCAAGATAATCGCGAGCAGCACGAAATGAGCGAACCTACTTCTTTTCATGGAAGAACTCCTTGGAATGAGCCATATATGCGTTCAGCCCTTCCTAGTATATCGCGCACGTTCTGCATTTTCGAGTCGTCCCGTGGGAGTATTTTTTCGATGTGGAAAGGATCGCCCCTGGCCGGCTGTCCCGTTGTGGGATGGCTGGCCAGGGGCGAAGGGCCACGAAAGCTGTTTGTAGCTTCCGTCTCCCTGCATTTTTTAGAACTTGAACCCCAGGAATAGTTTTGGCCACAATTCGAAGTATTCGCCGAACAACTCGATTGTGCGGGGCG
>SPCK01000309.1 GCA_004525355.1 Spirochaetales bacterium | reverse complement strand
GCTGATCAGGTATTTGCCTGGCCCAGCGCGGAAATTGCGGTCATGGGCCCGGATGGGGCGGCGAACATCATCTTCAAGAAGGACATTGAGGAAGCAAGCGACCCGGTGGCGGCGCGCAAGGAAAAGATCGACGAGTACAAGACAAATTTCGCGAATCCATACAAGGCAGCGGTTCGCGGTTACGTCGACGACGTGATCGATCCCGCTGAAACCCGCAAGCGCCTCGCGGGCGCCTTGGCCATGCTCCTGGGCAAGCGAGAGAGTCACCCTGCCAAGAAGCATGGCAACATGCCGGTATAGGGGAGCGCTTACATGGATATGTGGACAATTACAATCATAGGCGTAAGCACGGTATTCCTGGCGCTCATATCGTTGTCATTCGTGCTCATGCTTTTCCGGTTTATTTTCGCGCCGAGACGTACGGTAAAACCCTCTGCGAAAAGCATGGCCCAGGCGACACCCGCCGTGACCACCAGTCCGGATGGAACCATCATCGCAGTCATCACCGCGGCAATCGCCGCCTCGACCGGCCATTCGGCTGCGTCATTCCGTATCGCCTCGGTCGAGGCGGTCGGCGGATTCAACACCCCTGCATGGGGCTACATCGACAGGCTCGCCCGCGCCGTTCACGGCCGCCAAGCGAACATATAAGGAGAACGAATATGCTCAAGAAATACCGCGTTACCGTCAATGGCCAGGCGTATGATGTTTCCGTTGAAGAGCAAGGCGCAGCCTCCGCTCCAGCCGCCGCCGCTTCCGCTCCGGTTTCAGTGCCGTTGGCCGCTCCGGTAGCGGCGCCTTCTCCCGCATCCGGTGGCTCCCCAGCGGCCGGTTCGGTCAAGGCCCCAATGCCAGGAACGGTACTGGCAGTCAAAGTGAGCGCCGGTCAGGCAATAAAGCGCGGAGACGTGTTGCTCATCCTTGAGGCCATGAAAATGGAGAACGAGATTACGGCGCCCGCGGATGGTATCATTGCTCAGGTGCGCGTCCAGGCCGGTACCACCGTAAACACGGGCGATCCCATGATCGACATCGCGTAAGCGGGGGTAGGCAGACAGCGTATGTGGCAAAATATCCTGGAGTTTCTGCAGTCAACAGGATTCGCGGGTTTCGCCGACAGCACCATGATGATCGGTGGGTTTATTCCCGGCGAGCTTATCATGCTACTGGTGGCCCTCCTGCTCCTGTACCTGGGAATCGCGAAGAAATTCGAACCCTTGCTTCTCGTGCCGATCGGCTTCGGTATGTTGCTGGTCAACCTGCCCCTTGGCGGCATCATGACCCCGCCCGTCGGCAAAGACACTGCGGGCCTGGTGTGGTACCTGTACCAGGGCGTCAAGCTCGGCATCTACCCTCCGCTCATTTTCATGGGCGTAGGCTCCATGACCGACTTCGGTCCCCTTATCGCCAACCCCAAGAGCCTGCTCCTGGGCGCGGCGGCCCAGCTGGGTATCTTCGTCACCTTCATCGGCGCCAATTTCATGGGCTTTGAGATGAAGGCCGCGGCCAGCATCGGCATCATCGGCGGCGCAGACGGCCCCACGGCCATCTACCTGACCAGTAAGCTGTATCCGGACCTGTTGCCAGCCATCGCCATAGCCGCATACTCCTATATGGCTCTGGTACCCATCATCCAGCCGCCCATCATGAAGCTCCTGACGACCAAAAAAGAACGCATGATAGTCATGGATCAGCTGCGGGATGTCTCGAAGACGGAAAAGATTATCTTCCCGATCGTGGTGACCATACTCTGCGGGCTGCTCCTGCCTTCGGCCGTACCGCTTCTCGGGTCGCTCATGCTGGGCAACCTTTTCAGAGAGACCGGTGTTACGGCTCGATTGTCGGATACGGCGCAGAACGCGCTGATCAATATCCTGACCATCTTCCTCGGCGTAGCGGTAGGTGCGACTGCCAGCGCAGACAAATTCCTCCAGCTGGAAACCCTGAAGATCATCGGCCTGGGCCTGGCCGCGTTCTCGGTTGGTACGGCAGGCGGTATCCTCCTGGGCAAGCTCATGAATGTGCTGTCCGGCGGCAAGATCAATCCGCTCATCGGATCGGCCGGAGTGTCCGCGGTTCCCATGGCAGCACGAGTTTCACAGGTCGTCGGTCAAAAGGAAAACCCCGGCAACTTCCTGCTGATGCACGCCATGGGACCCAATGTGGCCGGCGTTATCGGTAGCGCCATCGCCGCGGGCGTGATGATCACGTTCCTGGGCTGACGATTACATTCCTCGTTTGACGAAAATCCCGGCCGACAATGGCCGGGATTTTTTATGCGTCGGTGAACGCTTGCAGGCCAGGGTAGTGGAACCGGCGCCTGGCAATATGCTCGGGAACGATGTAATAGGCGACGTGGGCCTCGCTGCAGAGCGTGCCTTCGCCGTCGAATAGATTCGTCGTCAATGTGGCGATCCTGTCTTGCCTGGATTCCAGCCGCGCTCGCAGCGATACCGGTCCCTTGGAGATGAGGACCGGGGCAAGAAACCGCACGGAAAGTTCGCTGGTGAAACCCGCCGTACCCAACTTGGCAAATACAAACCAGCCGGCGATCTCGTCGTGAAGTGCCGCCTGGATACCGCCGTGCAGTACTCCGGAGAAACCGACATAATCAGGCGCGGGATTCCAGGTCGTCGCGATCTCGTCATCTTCGTCGGTGAATACCAGGTTGAAGCCGATGGGATTGTCCGGCGAGCAGCCGAAGCAATTGTAGCCTTCCGATCCCGCGAACGGGTTGCGAATCCTTGTCACTCGTATCCTCTCCCCCATGAACGTCAAGCATAAAAGCGAGGACCCGCCGGCTAAGGCGGGTCCCCAATCATGGTTATGTGCTCGAATTTACTGATCAGCGGCCCTTGGGGCCGTACAGGTACTTGAAATAGTCCATATCGGTGGACAGGGTCTTGGTAAATTTGGGCATGGTCTGGCGGTACGACTCTATGGAGCGCCAGAAATCGAAGAAACTCCTGTCCCTGCCATAGGCATCCGCATAGATTCGCGTGGCGGTCGCATCGGCCTCGCCCTTGATGGTTTCGGCCGTCGCGTAGGCGACGGACAGGATGGAGCGTTGCTCGTTCTCCTGCTTGCCAAGCCATTCGGCCTTTTTGCCCTCGCCGTATGACCTGAAGGCCTGCGCGATCTGGTTGCGTTCTTTAATCATGCGGTTGTAGACACTCTCGGTCAGTTCCTCGCTATACCTGATCTGGCGGGGAATGACGTCCAGGATCTCGATGCCATACTGGGGCGCAAGCTGCCTGGCGATGGCGAGCATCTCGGTGGACAGTTCGCGGCGGCCCTTTTCGATACGCTCATACGCCGTCTCGGTCTGGGTCAGCTGGCGCAGGGAGTCCGAGCCCGCGACGTCGCCGGTCTCGAACGTCTCTACGGTCGTGGACGTCAGGATGTCGTTCGAGTTGCGTACGGCTTC
>SPCK01000218.1 GCA_004525355.1 Spirochaetales bacterium | reverse complement strand
GGCGATCGGCCACGTCCAAGGCCAGCGCCGCGTCGTGGGTACTGAAAATCAGGGTCGCCCCCGACCGCTTGAGTTCGGCGATGATGCCGCGTACCGCCGCCTGGCTCGCCTCGTCCATTGAGGACGTGGGTTCGTCCAGTAACAGCACGTCCGCACCCAGGGCGACGGCCCTCGCGAGTGCGACCCGTTGCGTCTCGCCCCCGGATAGCCTGGCGGCCGGCCTGTCAAGGATGTTTTCAAGATCCAGTCGGCGAGCCGCGTCCCGTACGCGTGAGGACGCCTCGGCCTGGGGTACATGCCGAAGCTTCAAGGGGTACAGCAGGTTGTCCAGCACGCTGCCCGCAAACAGTACAGGGTGCTGGTGCAGGAAAATGCTGCGCTTCCTCAAGAGCGGATTGTCTCCGATCGGCCTGCCCAGGAAGCGGATGGACCCGTCGAAAGGCCCGACAAGCCCGTTCATGAGCTTGAGGAGTGTCGTCTTTCCGGAGCCATTGGGACCGGTGAAGGCGACACATTCACCAGCTTGCACATCCATCGATTCGCATGCCACGGCCAGCCTGCGCGCGTATCGGAACGAGGCGTTCCGTATCGAGAATACTGTCACGCCCGTCGGAGTGCTAGTCATCCTTGACCGCCAGGTGGGACAGGAAGTTGACCAGCAGAGCCAGGCAGAGAAGGACCACGCCGAGCGACAGGGCCCGCTCGAACTCGCCTTTGCCCGCGTCCAAGGCGATGGTAGTGGTCATCGTGCGCGTGTACCAGCGGATGTTTCCGCCCAGCATCATCGAAACGCCCACCTCTCCGGTTACCCTGCCGAAGGCAGCCAGGGCGGCTTGCACGATCACGAGACGGCCTTCGCGCAGGATGGCAAGGAGCCTGCGCCAGGGACCGGCTCCCAGGGTCAGCAACGTCTCATGGTAGCGCGGATCGAGCTTCTGGAGGCCGGTGTAACACATTGCCGTAACCAGGGGAAGGGCCAGGAGCGATTGGCCCAGGATCACGCCGCCTGGAGCATAGAGGAGGTTCAGGCTCCCAAGGGGACCCGACCGTGAAATAAACGAATAGACGAACAGACCCACCACCACGGTCGGGATGGCCATGCTCGCATTGACCAGGGCCACTGCGGCACGCTTGCCCCTGAAACGGCCAAGGAACAGGGCCGCCCCGAGCGGGATTCCGGGCAGGGAGGAAAACATGGTGGAAAACAGGGAAAAGCGTATCGTTGTCCCCACGGTCCACCATGTCTCGCGATCGCCCCCCAGAAGGAGAGCGAAAGCCTCGTTGAGTGCGTCCATATATCAGGGCCTGTAATTCGGGAAGAACAGCGTCTGGCCGCCGAGCTGGTAGTCGGCGATGGCTTTCTGGCCGCGGGGACTGGTCATCCATTCCAGCAGGGCGATCGCGCCTTCGGCGTTGATCGCTGGATTCTTGGACGGATTGACGGTGATGATTCCGTACGGGTTGAAGAGCCCGGCATCGCCCTCGTAGTCGATTGCCAGGCTGGTCTTGTCCTTGACAGCGATCCAGGTACCGCGGTCGGCCAGTGTATAGCCCTGGAGTCCGTCGGCCATGATGATCACCTGTTCCATGCCTTGCCCGGCTTCCTTGTACCAGATACCGGATGGCGTCATGCCGTTGGCCTTCCAGAGATCCTTTTCCTTGGTGTGGGTGCCGGAATTGTCGCCGCGGGAAACGAACGGAAGCCCTGCGTCTGCGATTCGCTTGAGAGCGGCGGCGGCGTTCGGGGATCCTTTGATTCCGGCTGGATCGGATTTTGGGCCCAAAATGATGAAGTCGTTGTACATGACGTCACGACGCTCGCCTCCGTGTCCGGCTGCCATGAAGGCATCCTCCTGGGCGCGGGCGTGCACGAGGAGCAGGTCGGCGTCCGCGTTCTCGCCCAGCTTGAGGGCCGCACCGGTACCGACGGCCACGACGTCCACGGTGTAGCCGGTATCCTGCGAGAAGATCGGCAACAGGTAGGACAGGAGGCCTGAGTTCTCGGTACTGGTGGTTGTGGCCAGGCGGATCCTGGGATTGGCGGGAGCGGGCTTGGCCACAGCCTGCGTTCCCGAAGTTTCCTTGCTGCCCATCGCGAAGGCGGGGGCGATGACGAGGGCAAGAGTCGCCGTTACGGCGACCGCGCGAACCACAGCCCGCGCTCGATGCAGATTCATGAGGTCTCCTTTCCAATGCCCTTCGATTATCCCGGGTTGACCGGTAGGATCGGGGCGGGAGGCGGCGGGTTTCCCCTAACCGCCCATCGACCGGCTTTCCATCGCAACGCGCGGATTCCGCCGATGCGGAGTGCGTGATGCGTACAGGAGGGCCGGTTCGGAGTGTCTTTCCAGAGATTATGTCTTTTAGACGCAGGCGTTCATCCGCAAGGACAAATGCCCGGAAGCATCTTATCCGCTCGCACTGCACACGTCAATCCGAAAACGCTAGTACCCTGCCAACAGAGTAAATGTCCCGTTGGATGCATGCAGCCATGGTGCTTGCCCTGATGACGGCGCAATCGCCTGTATTTCAGTCTTCCATGCTGAATTCGCGGACATCGAACCAGTGGCCGGTCTCGCTGACCAGGTCGAGCTCAGCCTGTACGATGGCGGTGTGCCCGTCCTCGATTTCAAGGAGACGCGCAAATATGCCGGCGGCCGAATCGGGTAGCTTGGTCATCACCGAACGGTAGAAGGCGCTCGTTTCCCGCTCGGCCTTGAGCGCGTTCTGAAGGGCGGCCATCTGTCCGCCCTCGGGAATCGCCTCGAACTGCGATTTAGCCCTCGCGATGGCGGCGATCAGATCAGCGGTGGGTGGCAGGACGCTCACCGGGCGGTCGACGCCCGCCTGGCCCGTGCTCTTCCATTGCTCGAGCTTGTGCTCGATGTACGCGACGTGGGATTCTTCGTCCAGACCCAGTATTTTATAGAAGGCCTTGGCCTCTGGAATCAGGGCCTCAGTGGCGGCCTCAACGTACTGGTCACGGATTCGTCTTTCATATTCAAGCGCCTGTTGAAATGCTTCGTCCACGGTCATGTATGCCTCCTTTGCGAATTATACTTCACCGTAACATATCGGCAGCCTTGAATAAAGGGTTGGCAGGTTGCTGACAGCCCGCCTTCACGCTTTGTCAGCCGCCTGTTGGTTCTGTTCAATGCACACATCCGCGAGCACGCGTGGAGCGTGCCTCCAATTCACCAACCTGGCGCCCCCATGCTATACTGCCTTGGCATCAATAAAGCGACATAAAGCGATATGGGGCAGGTCACGGCGATGCATGCACATACAGAAGGAGAGGCAGGTTTCCCATGGCAGACAGAAAACTTGTAGAATGCGTTCCAAATTTCAGCGAGGGTCGTGATAGATCCATTATCGATGCCATAGCGCGCGAAATCTCTTCGGTCGCCGGCGTGACGTTGCAGGATGTCGATCCGGGCGCCGATACCAATCGTACCGTATATACCTTCGTCGGCGATCCCGAGTCGGCTGTAGAAGCCGCGGTAAAGGCGGCGACGGCGGCAAGGTCGCTCATCGACATGAGCAAACATTCAGGCGCGCATCCGCGCATGGGCGCCATGGACGTCTGTCCCTTCGTGCCGGTGTCCGGCATGACCATGGACGAGTGCGTGGCATTGGCCAGGGAAGCCGGCGCTCGCATCGCGTCCGCTGTGGGCGCCCCGGTATACCTCTATGAATACGCCGCGACGAGACCTGAACGCCGTAGTCTGGCCGATATACGCGCTGGTGAATACGAGTCACTCCCGGACAAGCTCGGCAAGCCGGAATGGAAGCCGGACTTCGGTCCCGCAACCTTCGTGCCTTCATGGGGAGCCACCGTGGTGGGCGCCCGGGAATTCCTGATCGCCTACAATGTCAACTTGAATACCCGCGACCGGAAACTGGCCAACGAGGTAGCGCTTTCCGTGCGCGAGGGAGGCAGGGCTGCGCGAGACGCCACGGGCAGTGTCGTAAAAGGGCCGGACGGCCGGAACGTCATGGCCCCCGGTCGCCTCAAAAACGTCCGGGCCATCGGCTGGTATATCGACACCTATCGATGCGCCCAGGTTTCCATCAACTTGACGAATTACCGGGAGACTCCGCTTCACGTGGTCTACGAAACGGTCAAGGAGGAAGCGGAGAAACGCGGCCTGCTTGTCACAGGCTCAGAGGTGGTCGGTCTGGTCCCGCTCGAACCACTGGTACTTGCCGGCCGTCATTTCATGGACAGGATGGGCAAGGGAGAGGGTGCGCCTGAACCGGAACTTCTCGAGGTCGCCGTGCGCTCCATGGGTCTCGACTCAGTGGCACCTTTCGACCCCTGCAAGAAGATCATCGACTATACCGTGAAGGCACCCGCGCCGCTTTTGTCCATGACCGTGAAAGCCTTCATCGACGAGGTGTCAGCCGAATCGCCGGCTCCCGGCGGCGGTTCCGTTTCAGCGCTGGCCGGATCGCTTTCAGCGGCCTTGTCCGCCATGGTCGCCAATCTGACTGT
>SPCK01000025.1 GCA_004525355.1 Spirochaetales bacterium | reverse complement strand
GTACCGCTGGCCACGCCGCTGGTATTGACCTTGTTCCAGCTCGTGCCGGTGGCCGAACGCTTCCACAAGACGCCCACGCCGGCGTAATAATTTCCGTCCATCAGCGCCACGAAAGACGGGCTTGCGTCCTTGAAGGCCTTGGTCATGTTCTTGTTGATGTCTGTCTCGCCCGCGATGCTGGCGAATATGCCGACAGGGCCTTCCGCGCAGGCGACAAGGGCCAGGAGGAAAAGTATCGCCGAAAGGGCGAGGGCGATGGTTCGTTTGAAGTTGGGTCGCATCGGTGCCTCCGCTTACAGGTTGTAGGCGAGCGAGAGCGTCGCCTCCAGGAAGAAGCCAACCATGTTCTGGGTGGAGTCTTCATAGAACTGGGGAATGATGTTGCCGAAGAGGTTGAACCCGTAGCTCATGTCGGCGTTCACGCGCCAGTAGAAGGATGAGCCGAGCCGGACCAGAGGATCGACATGTTTGTACTCTGACAGCGAGCTTATGGCCATGCCAAAACCTACGCTGGGCGCGATGGTGAAGGGACTCAAGTTGAAGAAATAGGCAACCCGGAAATCGATGGGGGCTATGAACAGCCTGCGGTCCGCCAGCGTGGTGATGAAGCTGCCTCCGAGGTCGCCGCCTATCGCCCAGTGCGCGTCGAGCAGGCCTATATAGGACAGCGAGAAGGCAAATCCGAGATCGGCGTTGGGGGCGACGAAGCCGGAAGCGGTGGAATCCCAGAAACCCAGTGGCACGCTGGTGCCGAGGTTGATGGAGAACAGGCCGTCGCCTTTTTCAAAATTCTTGAATTCCACCGGCGCCAGATCACCGGGGGACTCCTGGGCAAAAGCCGATGAAAGACCGGCCAACGCGAGCATAAGAATGAGGTATCGGGAGCGCATCGTTCCTCCGTTGAAAGTACAAAGCTGCGCGAACAGGCCGGGCGAATCCCGGAATGAAAGGGAAACGGACGCCATTTCGCGGGGCACACCAACTATAGCACAGCGGCCACCCCGTGAAAAGGCGCGAAAGGCCTCGAGCGTTACGACTTCCGGGGTACTCGGCGGTGTTTTTCTCCCGCGCGCGCCGATCCGAGCGTGGCCCAGGACGATCCGCCGCCATCGCTCCATACCAGTTCGACGGCGGCCAGCAGGTAGGTCGATGCACGGAGACCTCCAGCGCTCACGAGCCGCGCGCCCTTGTCCAGTACATCATCTCTCTGTTCAGGAGCTATCTCGGACGCCGAGGCGCAGTACACGCCGAAACCGGCGGCGAACGGTTCGGATTCGTCGCTCCATTCGGTCGCGTCTGGGAGTGACATCTGGCTGACGGATTGCCGGAACGCATCGGAAAAGGCAAGATAGTAGCCATCGTCCCGGAATATAATCCGGGAAAATTCCAGCGAAACTTCAAGTGAATCCGCCAGCGTCGCGAGGATGGCCCCGCCTGGATTGGCTTCGGCCCAAGCCAGGACTGGAAAATCGAAAAAACTCCGGGCGCTCGGAGCGCCATAGGTAGAGAAAAGCGAGCGGCGAAATTCGCTGATGGAAGCCAGGACGTTGCCTGGCGGTATCACAGCAAGCGCAATGTTCGTGACAGTCTTCGAGGTTCCCAAAACCATGGAGCCATAGTATACTGGCCCTACACTCCTGTAAAGGAAAGTTGGTACCATGAAACATACCGTTGAGCGTTTGGCGGAGCGCCTTACCGCAATTATTTCTTCCTGGCCCGGCGTGGAATGCGTCCTGTCCTGCGAAGCCTCGGAATCCGATGTACTGGACCCGTATTTCGCGCTCGTCCTGGACGTCTACTGCTCGGGAGACATCCCGGACGACGACGTGCGCCAGGCCGCTTTCGGGGATCCCGGAGCCTTCGAGTCGTCCCGTAGCCGCGAGAAAGACCGTTTCTTCCTGGAGGGATTGCCCATCCGAATCGAGTACAAGCTCGTATCCAGTGTCGACGAGATACTGGAAAAGCGCTTCGACATCATGTGGGTGTACCGGAGCTCCGGTACGTACCTGTTCTACCGCCTGGCCGACGGAAAGGCGCTTTTCAAGCGCTCCGGCTGGATCGACACGGTCAAGGAAGCGCTCTCCCATACGCCGGCCGACTTCTGGGATCATCTGAAGGAAACCCACCTGTTCAAGATGGAGCACAGCCTGAGCGACCTTGGTGGCGCCGCGCTCAAGGACGATAATTACTTCTTTTTCGTGTCCCTGACCGGTTTCATGCACGCCTGCGTTTCCACCATTTTCGCGGTGAACAAGCAATGGGAGCCTTCCGACCGCAACCTGACCGAGGTGCTCATGGCTCTGCCGCGCTTGCCTGACGATTTCGAGACTCGCTGGTCCATACTCCTTCAGACTGACGGAACCTCGGCGCCCGAGCGAAAGTACCAGGTGGCTCAACTGATAGCCCGAAGCATCTTTTCCCTGTAAACCGTCATGCGGAAGGTCCTTGCCTTCACGTACGCCATCGTCCTCGCATCCTTGGCTTCGTGCGGTCCCCGGCCGGTGGACGGCCTCCCGTTCGTCGATGCCACGGGGATAGCCAGATCGGTACTGGCGGAAAATCCCGAGGGAGCGACGAATCTCGACGCCGGGCGCCCGTCGGTTCGCTACCTGATGGATGGGGCGATCTCATCCAAAGCAGGCCTGGATCTTGCAATTGTGGTGGATACTGATGCCTCGTTTGTCATAAGCATCTTTTCTGCCGCGAATGACCGGGAATCGTTGGCTACCTGGACTTTTGACTTTTCCGTCTCCGGATTCCGCGAATATCGCATGCCCCTGGCGCCTGGAATTACGTTCCAGGCGATGGAGCTATCCATCCAGGATGGAACGTTCGCGGAAATCCGTAAACTGGCAATCAAACCTTCGTTCATCGGATTCGACGCCAAGGGAGCGGAAGGCGTGCCGGTACTGAGCAAAGGAATCATACCGCGCTACGAAGAAGCCTCGCTTCCCGTTGAATTGAGACTGCCGTCACCGGAGATTGCGGACTGGTACTTGAGCGTCCGGGTTGGCACGAGGTCGAAAGTCACTATCGGCGCCCGCCAGAGCTTTGCCGCGGATCTAATCGCGGACAGGCCGCTGTCGCTGGCTGCCGAGGCGCTCGGAGGCGGCCCAATAACGATTACCGCCCCTTCCGGCATCGCGCGTGTCGCGCTTGTCCCGGGTAGCGTCGCGCCGGTATCAGACTTGCACGCGATCCTGGCCATTCCCGCGGGGCGCTCCCCATATGCGCTCTATCGCTGGGACCTGTTGCCGGATACGCTTGTTTTTGATTTTATCGATTATGACACGCAGGATCTCTATCTCAAGCGCCTGGCTTTCTTCGCCGAGAAACCGGACTTCAAGGGTCGGCTGGCACCGGATTCCCGAATCGCCTCGCTGCACGCATGGAATGCGCATGATTATCCTCCGTGGACGCTCGCGGCGTTTTTTGAGCTTGCCAGGACGACGTTGTTCCCCCTGAACCAGCAAGAGCGTGAATTGCAGGATTTGCTGGTTCGCTTCGGAATTCTCGAGCGAGGCGCCGATGGATCGCTGCGTGAAGGGCGGGGGGGCATCATTTCGATTTCAAGGGAATCAGCTTCTTGGCTCAGGCGTTCGTTCATGGATCATGAGGCCTCACACGCGCTTTTTTTCCAGGATTCCGCCTACCGGGAGCTCACGACGAGGTTGTGGAAATCGCAGGGAGCCGAATCGCGCTGGTTCTGGCTCACGCACCTGGGATGGCGCACCTACGACACGCGCGACGAGTACCTTGTGATCAATGAGTTGCAGGCCTACCTGGTCCAGCAATCGACGGAAGAGGCGCGCGCGTATTATCGAGACAACGTCACGCCGCGGCTTGAGGCTGCATACCCGGATCTGAAGGAACGTTTCGAGGCATCGCAAGGGCTTGTCCTCGACCGAATTGACGCTGACGCCAGGATGCTCGACGACTATCTGCGCGCATCATGGAATCTAAGGGCCGGTTCTTTCGGGCGTGTGCGCGCGGTTCCCTGATCCCTGTTACGAAAGCGCCTTGAGTTCCTCGCGAACGACTTCGACGCTCCACTCCCTGGTATCGGACAATACTCGTTTGCCGCTCGAAGGTCCTGCCCCCGCTTCCCTTCTGAACGCGGCCACTGCGGGCAGGAGTGTCGTCCAGACATCGCGGGATTCCGCTTCCAGGCCGTCCAGGTACAGGGCCGCCTCGCTTGCCTTGCCAGAACGGGGCGGGGCGGGGAGCGCTTGGAGGTCTGACAGGTATGAGGACAGGAATTTCTCCGGGCTCTGGAAGGAGCGACCCGCTGCGAACATTCGCCCCATTCTTGCGGGAGCCGGCGCGCGAGCCACCGCGCCCGGGTAATCCGTTCTCGAAGGAGCACCTTGCTTGCGGTGCCTGCGTATTGTGGTGGCCGAACCTTCGGCCAGTCGCTCCAGTCGTTCGAGGTACGCTTCGAGCGGCTTGGTCAGGTAGCGGAATGATTTCGCATCGTCCGCCTGGCGCTTGAGCGCCTGGTTGCGGAACAGGAAGTCCGCGAACAGACCTTCCTGCGGAGTCGTCCTGGATTGCCGAATGTCGAAATACGAATAAATATAGGTTCCGCGCGCATAGCTTTTGCCAAGGGGATAGGAGAAGTCCGCGCCGTAGACATCCACGGTCGAGGCTCCGAGGTATTCGGCAAGCGATACCGCGGCGTGGGTCACGTTGCCGCCCGAAGTATCCAGTTGGGGAAACGCCCTGAGCCTGGACGCAACGTAGCGCGCGAGCGGATGCCCTGACGTAAAAAAATACGGTTGCTTAACCAGCCGAGCCAGGGTCGGAGGGGAGGCCAGATCCAGAAACAGGGGAACGTCGGCCGGTATGCCGCCCATGAAATGATAATAGCTGATGTGTTGGCAGTCGATGGATACCACAGCGTCAGGAATGATGCCGCCGCTTGTGATGGCGCACAGGCTCGTGTCCGTGGCGATGAGGAATCGGCCCCGCGGCCTGGCGGCCAACTCCTCCAGGGAGTTCTCAAGCGACGGCCCGGCCGCCGTTACTGCGGCCTCCCTGATCGGGCCGACCGGAGGCGTCGCTCCTGCGGCTGACCTCAGGTTGCGTACGATGTTAGCGAACCAGCGCTTGCCGAAAAACGCTTGTACAGAGTAGTCGTCGGACACTCTTGCCAGTACGGATCGGACGACCCCGGCCGCCTGCTGAAATCGCTCCGATTCGGCATTTACCCGGCTTGCCAGTGGTACCGTTATGAGGTCGCCGCTCACTGCCGGAACGTATCGCTCCATGATGGCCCTGCCCAACTCATCCGGATCCGGATCGACCAGGAGGCAGAGGCGCCTGTCCGCAAGTACCCTGGTCAGGTCAAGACGCTCGAGAAGGGCTCGGAGCGTTCCCGCGCGATACTCGACGATGATACCCCTGCTCAGGCGATCGGCGTTCAGGATGGCCCGTGCAAGATAGCCGGCGCCCAGACCGAGGAAAACGTAGAAACCGCTCGAATCGTATTGCGCCGCCAGCCGTTCGGCCTCGTGGGCTGGATCGACCCTGGAATGGAGGTAGCCGCGCCTTCCTCCATAGTCCATGTACGGAACGGGCGATCCGTCCCTGGCGACGTCCATGCCAAGGCGGGTGTCCGCGATGGCGGCTCGCAATCGTTCGGCTGAGGACACGGGATGCGTCGACGCGATCGCAAGCATATTCCGTTCAAACAACGCAGGATCAAGCATTGCACAGCTCCAGGAATGCTCCCAGGCCCCGTTCAAGGCCGGCCAGGGCGAGGTCGACGCTGGCTTTCTGGATCGTTTTCCGCGCTGCCTGCGCTATCAAGGGCGCGGCATTCCTGCCCGCCAGAGCGAGCAGACTGGTTGCCTCGTCGGTCGCGAAGTATTGCCCGCTCTCTGTGGCTTCCCGTGCCCGGCGGGAAAGGCGATCGGCAAGTTCCACGAGGAGCGCCGCGAAGGCCCTTACTCGGTCGCTCGAATCGCCACGCATACCCTGCGGAACGATAGATGGAAGTTGGAGGCCGGTGGAACAAATTTCGTACGCACGCTCCGGTGACATTCGGGAAAGCATGGTCGGAACCGGGGAATCACTGATCCTGTAGGTCCTGCCGGCATCAAAACCCGATGCGCAGATGGTTGACGAGTAGGATTTGAAGGCTCTCGACACGCGCCAGCTTCCGATCGTTTCCGGGTAGCGCTCGAATATGAGATCGTGCCGCAGGTGGTGTTCGGGGCGCAATCGGGTCGACATGGCCAAGTCGACGCTATCCAGTGCGTAAGGATTGGCATGGGCGCGAAGTCCACGGGCTGCCAGATCGAGGCCGGCGACGAATACGGAGCCCGTCGTGGCCCGCAGGGCGAGCGAAATGGCTGTACCCGCAGCCGTACCTGCGGTCGCGGCCTCTACGGGCTGGCTCCCGGCCGCGCGTATGGCCATGGTCTCGAAAGCCAAGCCAGTGTCCAGGGGAACGAGGAGTTGCTCTCCCCCAAATAAGGCTGCAGGTACCGATGCACTGGGAGGCAGGGCGAACGGAACGCGTTGGATCAGTTCCTGCCGCAAGTGCAGGCTGTTCCAATGGCCTGGATCGGTTGCCAGAACGAGGTCGGGCCGTATTCCGAACGCGGCAAGCGCCTCCTGGGCGGAGGCCAGGGCCCATACCGACGTGCCCGATTTTCCTAGCAGGGGCAGCGATTCCCGGAGCCCGGGACCGGCGCAGGCAATCACGATCGGCCCAGCTCCAGGCTTTATCGTCGCATGGATGTTTTCACCCATGCAAAAGCGCAACGAGTTTCTGAGCCATCGACGCGCCCAATACGATGTGGTTGCGGAAGAGGACGAAAGACGCTCCAGATAATCCGCTACGGTTCTACGAAGGAAGGCTCCCATTTCAGCGAAGCGTTGCATCACCGGGGGCCATTCAAGGACTACGATTCCTCCAGCGGCCTTTCCGTCCCCAAGGGCCTGGCCCAGAAAGGTATCCGGAGTCTGCGAGGAAGAGGGCGACCATGTAAAGTCGGATTTTTCAACGGATTCGGAATCAAATATATCACTGGGCTGAAGGAGTACGGTCCTCGATCCTGGCAGGCTGGCCTTGAAGGCCTTGGACAGGTAGTTCAGTCCTCCTCCCAGTATGATGACGGCAGACGGATGGCGTCCGGACAGCATTGATTCGACTAGCCGAAAAGCCTCCCTGTCGGGTGCGTACCGGGAGTGGAATGAAGAAGGCGCCATGGTACTGTCTGGTGCGGGCGAGGCTGTCCGCGGCATGTTCATCGTCTTTCTGAAAGGAAACTCGCAAGGAGGTTTGCAGAACCGGATTCTCTAAGGTCTATGGAAATGAAGGATTCAATGTGCGGGATCGTATTGGCGGGCGCCGCAAAAACGCGATGCATGGAGGCAGCCAGTTGGAATCCCAAGAGCTCGGGATCGGCAGCTCGCGGAGAAAAATGCGAGATGATAGCCGATTCTTGTTCAGTCGACCGTACAGTGGCCGTATCGTGCGCGACAGCCTGCAGGAAACGCAGGAAATCCAGAAGGAAAAAAGCCCGTTGTGCATGCGGACATACCGATACGCACCATGAAACGAATGGTTCCAGGTTCAGTTCATAGATACCGGCCTCGAGGGCACAGCGGGAACCCGGATCCGCGCGCAATGCGGAAAAATAGTTGTCCGGTGACAGGGTCGCTGGCAGATCGCCATGTAATCGCGTGGTGCGGAATTCCATGGCTGCCAAGCGGATCGCGAGAGACGCCTGAAACACCTCATTGCCTGGCGAGCGAACCAGTATCATCTCGCGGTCGGTCATGAGTTCAAGGGACACCAAGCTCTCTCCCCATGCGGGTACGAAGGACCTTGCCCTGCCATCCTCTGCCTCATCGAGGATGGCCAGGATGGTATCCTTGTCCAGATCAGGTGGATTGGTGTCGGAGAAGCCATGGCCGTACCAGGAAACGGGAATGTATCGTTCATCGGAAAGGCAGTAGAGTGCGCCGCGATCATCGGCGGAAAATTCTGCGAACGCTTCTGCGGCCAGGAAGGGGTAGAGATAATGGTGGTCGATGGCCGCCAAGGCTGTGGCTAATCGAGCAGGAGATGGATTACGCCGAACTTCAATGACCGGTTTTGTCGCGATCAGCGCTTTTTTTTTTCGGTCAGAGCCAAAAGCCCGCCAGCCATAGCCGGTCGGCGGCTCTTGGACGCTTTATCGAGTAATCCCATATCAGAGCAACCCCAGTTCGTCAAAGAGTTTTCTATAGGTCTCGTAGTACTCGGAAGAGGCGAATTCCTCGATCTTTTCTTCTGGAAGCGATGCGAGCAGCTGGTCAAGGTATACCAGTACCGATTTGATGTCGCCCTTGAGCTTGTCCGGTACCGGAGAGTCGGCCTTTATCGCTGTGGGCACGGGTTCCGCCTTGGCGGCCGCTGGTTTTTTCACTGCGGGTTTGGGAGGCGCCATCGGCTCAAGCTCTTCAATCGGGCCGATTTCTTGCGGCGCCTGATTGAAATCAGGAATTGCTTCAATCTCCTCGAAGGGAGTTTCCGCCTCGCTCGGTGTCGATGAACCAAAAGAGGGCATCTGTATCGAGGAAGGCGCTGACAGCTCCAGCTTCTTTTCTTCCGGTTCCACGAAGAAGGAATCGTCCAGGGTCATGGCGATCTCGTCCGGATGAACGTCTACCGGCTGGGATGGCTTGATAACATCGCGATCCATGTCCTCGAAGCTCGTTTCTTCCACCGCCTCGAGTTCCTCGACTTCTTCCAGCTCGAGAAGATCCATGTCGCCTTCGGAAAGCTCGTCCCCGGTCAAGTTGGCGCTTTCCTCGCTGTGCAGGTCGTAGTCGTACGGCTCGTCATCCGCGCCCAGCTCTTCGAGCGTCGAGAAATCATCCTCGATTTCGTTGATGGGAGTCTCGGCGACTGCGGCCGTCGGAGTGGACGTTTCAGCCCCGTCGATGGAGAGAACCAATTCGTCCAGATCTTCTTCGTCAAGATCCAGCTCATCGCCGCTTTCCAACTCCGGGAGGCTTTCTTCAAGGAAGTCGGTCGCGGATACCAGAACGGCCTCGTCGGATTCCATGATGAGATCTGCTTCATCAGGCTCGACCAGGGGTTGTTCGACCAGGGAATCGCCTTCCAAATCGCTATCAATATCCGGTAGATCTTCGTCTGCCTCGAGATAGCTGGTGTCTTCAGTGAGTTCGGTAAGCGGAGTAACCTCGATGTTTTCGTGGTTTATTCCGGGCGCCAGCTCATGGGCGACAGGAGCGGATTCTTCGACCTCGATATCCAGGCCGAAGGGCTCGATGCCGGTAGCATCCGCCTTGGAGTAATCACCGTTCTCTGGAAGGATATCCTGGACGGTCTCGTCGACGAGATCATCGCCGCCCGATGCTGATTCCTCGGTGAAGTCGGCTGTATTGAGAATGTTATCCAGTTCGTCGCCCGTAAGCGCAATGGTGTCGTCTTCTTCTTCGTCGAAGAATCCTCCTGCGGCTTCCTCATCCGTCGGAATTTCTTCCGATTCCTGAGGCCGGGCAGCCTTCATCGAACCGAGCTGGCTCCTCATGCTGACCAATTCGTCCTTGATTGCGGAAAGCTCGGCGGCTATCGTCTTGAGGAGGTCAGAGGAAGGGGCTTCAACACTGGGTTTGCCCCGAGAACCGCCAGCAAGCTCGGATTCCACGGCATGCACGTCGTCGAATCCAGCAGATCTACCCGATTTCGCGTCCAGCCGGACTTCTTCTTCCTCGAGCGCGGGAAGGAGGTCCTCGTCCGAATCGGTTTCACTGTCTATGAAAGAGTCGAGACCTGCTCGGGATTCTGCTGGTTTGGCGGCCGGGGAAGAAACGCTTGAAACTGAAAGGTTATCGAAATCTGCGGTGACGTCTTCCATCGCGGATGACGAGCTGGGGATCTGTTCAAGGTCGCTGACATCCTCGACGTCTTCAAGAGAGAAGTTCGAGAATCCTTCCTCGCCGGAATCGGCGGGGGCGGGGATCGTGTCGTCGAACTGTAGATCTATGTCAATGGCTTCGAATTCATCCGAGGCGGGGGCTTCCGCCGATTTTCCCATATCCTCGTCAATGCCGAATTCGGACAAATCGACCGCTTCCGCATCGCCGGATTCGCTTCCTGACGATAGAAACGACTGCGAGGGAGGAGTATGGGCAAGAGGCTCATTGTCATCACTGAAGCCGAAGTCCTCCAAGCTGATTTCCTCGGCCGCTTCCCATGAGCCGGCTGCCTGACTCGCAGCGGGAGCGGGCTTTGGCTCGTCGGATGGCTGAACCTTGCGTGGCTCGGGAATGCTTTCCTCGAGTTCATCAAGCGGGATATCGATGACGGAGTCGTCGATTATATCCTCGTCGAGGTTGCTTTCAAGCTCTTCGATGCTCAGTTCCTCGGTTTCATCGCCGCCAATAGTCTCGATTTCGAGGATGGAGCTGTCGCCCGAGATGGACGGGAACATCTCCTCACCTTCGAGTTCCTCCAAGGCCGATGGCTCTTCGAGGGATGGCTCTTCGTCGACATCCGGCAAATCGAAATCGCCAAAAGTCAGATCCTCTGTTTCGGGGGATTGAGGAAGGCCGAGATCGGCTGTTTCATCATCGAATGATGGCAACGTGGCCTCCGAGCCGGACAGGAACTCGTGTTCGGTCTCCGGTTCTTCCACAATATCCTGAGGTTCAGCCTTAACCCAGACGCCGTACTTTTCCAGTTCCTGATCGGCGGTGGGGATCGGTGTTTCATTGCCTCGCTGATTCTTGGTCTGCATGGCGTGCGCGCTCCGTCAACGGGATGGTTCTTGCTTCTATATCGGCAAGAAACGCATGGAAAAAAATACGAACAGCCCTGTTTTACTCTAATCGCGCTTTAAAGTGTTGTCAACAAGAGTGATATGCTCAATTTTGTCGACAGTACCGTTTTACCCGTTCAAGGCGAATATAGTTCCGGCCGTTAATCAGAGGGATGAAACGATCACTCCTGAACGGCGCCTGGGCGGCCGTATGCGCCTATTGCCTCATGAATATCTACCTGGGCCCTCAAGGGATCCTGGCTACCAGGGATGCGCGCGTCAGCGTCGAGGCAATGACAGAAAACATCGAAACGCTACGCGAGTTGAACGATGGCTACAGCGCGGTCTGGGATGCGCTCAGGCATGATGCCAGAACCATCGCGCTGGAAGGGCGGGCGCTGGGTTATCTTGCCAGGGACGAGGTAGCGATCCGCCTCTCGATCGCCTCGAGGTCTGCCAGTCCGCCCGGACCGGGCAAACGTCTCATTTTCACGCCGAAAGCTGTCTTGTCCGAATCGGCATCCAAGCTCGCGGCCCTGGCCATGGGGCTGCTCGTCGTTGCGTTCGGCCTGATCCTGTCACCGCGGCGAGGTTCGTCAGTCGATTCCGACCGGATCTGACGTACCTCGATCTCCTCCTTTTAGAATCGCCCGAGTCGTTGCCAGACCGCTTCCCGCTCGTACTGGTTGTCAACCTGTATCGAGGAGCCGTCTCCCTGTATCGCGACCGATTGCTTGATTCCCCTGAGGAGGGCGCCGTTGGCGCTCAGGTTGAATATCCATCGCATCGGTCTGGCGGATTCCGCGATGAGCGTGGCCAGCTCGAAGTTGATGTTTGGTCCACGGTACATGAGTGGGTCGTTCGGCTGGTCCTGGACGATGTCCACCATCGGACCGTCCGTACGGACGGAAAGCTTGAGCGTTCCGCCTCCGCTCAGTATCGCCAAGCCAGTGCCGTTGGGGAAAATACGTACGGTCTCGATGCCCTTGTCGCCGCGCCATGTACCCGCGAGGGCAGTCAAGGTCGGCGATGGGGAGATATCACTCTGCCCGGAACCTGCGGGCAAAGCTCCGCCCGGAACGGCCTCGACGGCGATTCTGCTTGCGTCTTCGCTTGCCACATCGGCCTTCCCGAACAGGGATCGCGTCAGGAGGCGCGACCCGATGGCTATGTCGTTCAGGGATGTCGCTGTATCGGAAACGCTCATTGTCTCGCCGGTGACTACCTTGACGTTTTTCAGCGTGAGCACATAGAGATCGCCGATGTGTGAAAGGGAGCCCGAAAGGATGAAGTCCGCACTGGGTAGTGTGACGAGTCCGGCATCGGATCCCGAGGCGAGGGCGATCTCCGTCTCCTGCAGCGCGAGCTCGTGACCCTGGTTATCGATGACGCGAAAAATCCGGAACTCCGCGATATGGGATGCCACCATGCGCTCGATGGTGCCAGCCTCGCCCTGATTGACGCCTTCGGCGCTGAAGGACACGATCTTGACGACAGCTTGCCTGGTCTGGGCCCGAGCAACCCCGGTTCCCGGGCCGATGGCCACGAGCAGCAAGAACATCGATCCTATGGCAGCTCTGAAAGCGCGAACGGGCACTCAGTCCTCCTTGCCGAAAATCCTCTGGAAGAATGAAATAATCGCCAGCCAAATCCGCATGAAAAACCCCGGGTTGCGCAAGCGATCCAGTTTGGCCAGAGCTTCCTCGACTTCTTCAGTAGATAGTGGAGAGCGTTGCAGGTTCTCGTCAAGTTCCAATTCCAGCAGTTGGGCCTTGTTGCGCCCTTCCATCATTATTGCTTCAATCGTGGCCCACCCAAGGGATTCCGCGGCAGCGAGGCGGCGGCGTCCTGAAATCAGCGCGTAACGCCTGGTGATAACCAGGGGATGGAGCTGCCCGAGCCGCGCCATACTGTCCGCAAGGCCGTCAAGATCGCCGAGGTCCTTACGAACGCGTTTCTTGAGTTTGATTTTCTTGATTTCAACCTGCACGACTGCCTCCGGTATGGCTTGCCCGACATGGCCGGATACGCCATGCCTACCTAAAGGGTAGCGCCCGGAGACCTCTTAATCAAGGAGGTCG